>JBBUCQ010000083.1:0-1034 GCA_038057715.1 Patescibacteria group bacterium
CTTAAACAACTATTAGACAAGGACATTAAAGGAGTTTTGGTGGACTTAAATTCAAAACAACAAAACGGCGTGGAAGCCGCCTTTTTCGCCGGAAGAAAAGGTGATTCGGAAGTTACCGTCGCTCCTGTAGATGCTACACGAAGACGTTTAAGGAACCGTCTTTTACTAGCCGCAGGTATCGTTATAACAGCAACGTTAGTATCTCATGTAATAAAGAAGTGTGATAACTCGGATTCTTCAAAAAGTACTGGCAAGCTTGTAGAAGAGGCCGAAGAACTTATAAGAAAATGCAAAGAAGAAGATCTAGCTCCGGCAGGCCAGTTGTCGCTGGAAGAGATATGGAACAAATATATAGAGAAAGAACAACCAACAACCGATTTAAATTTAGAACCTGTTGACGCAGCAAAACCGTCTGCAACAGCAACTACTACCACATTTAATTGCGAAATTGATACAACAGATGCACCATGGATTAAATGCGTAGATCAAAATAAGACGGGCGCAGATATAAAAGAAGATTTAGCTTGGACAGGTCCATATGATGAAAAAACAAAAACAATACCAGCTAAAGCTACACTGGTGAATCTGGATGATGGTAATACGTTTGAAGCCACGTTTGAAGCGCAAGTTGGTACGCGCCAAGAGCTTAATTTTACTTTGGAAGCGCAAGCGGAGTAGGCGAACCTCCAATTAATTTTTTTTAAACGGCTTGCGAGGTTGGGGGTAATGCCCAAAAGCTAAGACACCTTTTTAATTCTGTTTTCTCAACTTTTTTACATCTTTGGTTTTCAAGAAATTATTTTTTGATACCACTGACCGCCCAATTTTTCTCTCTATTTGTTTTCTGGCTGTGCCAGCGATTTGTCCGCCGACTCTGGCATCATCTTTAAGTTTCGGCACGCCTTTGGAGTCTTTTGTTCTGTGTATTTCTGTGGTCGTTCTTTCTCCAAGCATGGTTAAAATCAGCTCAAAGTCATCCATGTGGTCGCGCAGATTGTGGTGCTTAAGACCTTTTACTTTTTTGTATTCACTAG
>JBBUCQ010000084.1:0-13419 GCA_038057715.1 Patescibacteria group bacterium
AACAATTAGACCTTCATGTTTATTTTGGTACAATCAATTACGATTTTAAATTGCGCCGCGTTCGTCTAGTGGCCCAGGACGTCGCCCTCTCACGGCGAAAATCAGGGGTTCGAATCCCCTACGCGGTACCAGACAGAGATACTAAAACCGTAGGGGATTTGAATGCCGGAGCCCCGCCGGCACCCGCAGGGTGGCGGGGCGAGGCAAGTCGGCGCGCCGAGCCGAAGGCGAGGACGGCGCCGACGAATCCCCTACGCGGTACCAGACAGAGATATAATTACTACCATGTTATGCCAAAAGATTTTTATGAAACACTCGGTGTAAACAAAAACGCTTCTGAAGATGAGGTTAAGCGCGCTTACCGCAAATTGGCGCAAAAATATCATCCGGATAGAAATAAAGGCGATAAATCCACCGAACAACGGTTTAAAGAGATCAACGCCGCTTATGAGGTTTTGTCGGATAAGCAGAAACGCCAGCAATATGATCAGTTCGGATCTAGTGCCTTTGAAGGAGGAGGGCAAGGTTTCCCGGGGGGAGGTTTTCAGGGAGGAAGCGGATTTGGGAATTTTAGCGAAGGATTTGCGGATATTTTTGAAACATTTTTTGGAGGAAGCGGCAGTGGCAGAAAAACAACTCAACATATCAGAGGGGATGATCGCGAAACTGTAATATCTGTAAGCTTTGAAGAAGCCGCTTTTGGTACGGAAAAAGATATAAAAATAACCAAAATAGGGGAGTGCGAAACCTGTAAAGGCAAAGGGGCGGCTCCCGGCTCAAAAATCATAACCTGCCCCGGATGTAACGGAGCCGGACAAATAACAAGCGTTAAAAATACAATACTTGGACAGATGAGTACCCGGCGAGTATGCGACTCTTGTTCCGGTTCCGGTAGAGTTCCACAGCACGAATGTCCAACTTGTCATGGAACCGGCAGGGTGCGGGTATCCGAAAATTTGAGAATTAAAATTCCGGGGGGCGTATCGGATGGTGCGACTATTAGACTAGTCGGAAAAGGGGATAGTGGAATGAGGGGAGGAGGAAGCGGAGATTTGTATGTGACTATCCATGTATCGCGCCATAAAACTTTTAATTCCAGAGGATCCGACGTATTGACTACCCAAGAGATATATCTTGTACAGGCGGTACTTGGAGATACCATAGAAGTGCCGACTATCCATGGAGGAGTCAAAATGAAAATACCTGCCGGAACCGAAGACGGCAAAATATTTAATTTAAAAGGATACGGAATTCAGAAGCTACAAGAAGAGGGGAGAGGCAATCATTATGTAACCGTCAAAATAAAAATTCCGCAGAAATTATCAAAGGAAGAACATCAGCTATACATGCGATTAGCCGAAATTAACGGATTAAAACTGCACGAAGATAAAGGATTTTTTAAAAAAATGATGGGGGAATAGAAAAAATCCAAATGTCAAAGCTCAAATATCAAATAAAATTGAAAATTATTTAAATTTTGAATTTTGGATTTTCGTAGTGTAATATATTATTAAGTTTATGTTAAAACTCTCATGGGATCTGTTTGTTATCGTAATCTTCGCGGTTATAATCGCGTACAGCTTTATTATTGGGAAAGAAAATACGCTAAAAGTCATTATTGGGAGCTATATCGCGATATTGACGGCGGATGGGCTTGGCAATTTATTTAAACAATACCTGATGACGTCTAACGATTTTGTGACGTTTTTGAGATTTTTAGGGCTTGGGAGTGAAGATAAAACCATGATTTTAATAAAGGTTTTAACATTTATTTTCGCGATTTTAATAATCAGCATGAGAGGAGGCTTTGAAATACACAAAAGTCACCATCACGGCATAATCGGTCTTATTACAAATTTAATTTTTGGCTTTTTAAGCGCGGGTTTGGTGGTAAGTACTTTGTTTGTATATGTATCAGGCGCATCTTTCGTTAGCGGCTCCGTAAACATCACAAATAACACGCTCGCGGCAGCATATGCGGAATCGCAGATGGTAAAAATGATGATTGATAATTATAATTTTTGGTTTGCTCTGCCCGCTGTGGCGTTTTTGATCGTAAGCTTGCTCAATAAACGGGAACAAACCGTGTAAAGAAAATAAATTATTGCATAGTGAATTGTTATCTGTTATTTTTTTGTAGATTTTCATGGGTCGGTAGCTCAGTTGGTAGAGCAACAGCCTTTTAAGCTGATGGTCCCGGGTTCGATCCCCGGCCGACCCACCATGTACTGTTCTTAAACAACGGTATTTTTGGGTTATGCAAAAAGCTGTCTTGGGTAATCAAGCAGGGGATCGAATGCCGGAGCCCCGCCGGCACCCGAAGGGTGGCGGGGCGAGGCAAGCCTGCGCGCCGAGCCGAAGGCGAGGATGGCGCAGGCGATCCCCGGCCGACCCACCATTCTTACAAAATATCCGGCTAATCACGCCAGACTTTTTTTGAATAATCATTTGCATATACGGACGATTTTGATTATTCAAGAATCATGGAACTACTCACTATTAATGATGCGGCCCAATTGTCGGACAAATCAATCCAGACTATCCGCCGCATGATCAAACAAAAAAAGGTACAGGTTAGGAAGCAAAAAACGCCTCAAGGATTCAATTATCTGGTTGTTAAGGAGTCGTTAATGGGGTATCTGGAGAAGATTAGCCAGATGACTACCCAACAAGAGCCGACTATACAGGCGTATACTCGCGAACATCAACCTATAGCGCCCGACTATACGGACCAATTTAGGGCGGAAATAGACAAGTTCAATACGACTATGCAGAGGCTTATAGAGCAGAGTTCAAAAGACAAAGAAAATTTTTTCCATCTTATTAAAACCTTTCAAGAACGGGTCGGCGTTTTGGAAAATCAAATTAAACTACTGGAAGCCCCGAGTCCTTCTTGGTGGCAATTTTGGAAATAGTATTTTACTAACCTAATTTTTTTATGAGTTTCTTTCAGAATACGCTAAATCTTATTAATAAGGCTTCCAAGCTGGTGAAACTAGACTCGGAAGTAAAAGAACTTTTAAGCCATCCGAAACGAATTATAGAGGTAAGTCTTCCGGTCAAAATGGACAATGGCGAACTAAAGATTTTTAGAGGATTTCGCGTCCAACACAATGATTCAGCGGGTCCGTACAAGGGGGGCATTCGCTATCATCAAGAAGTAGATATGGAAGAAGTGAAGGCTCTTGCTACACTAATGACTTTTAAATGTGCAGTTGTAGGAATTCCTCTCGGGGGAGGAAAGGGCGGAATTATTGTTAATCCAAAAACTTTGTCAGCCGGCGAACTGGAACGACTAACCAGAAAATATGCGCAAGGAATCGCTCCTTTTATAGGCCCGGAAAAGGATGTCCCCGCTCCGGATGTTAATACGGATGGTCAAATAATGGCATGGATAGCCGACGAGTATTCAAAAATAACAGGTAAAAATACTCTTGGGGTAGTCACCGGAAAACCTTTGTCGGTAGGCGGTTCATTGGGAAGAGACAAGGCAACGGCGAAAGGAGGCGTTTATGTATTGGAAGAAGTAATGAAAGAAAAAAAACTTGATCCGAAAAAGACAACGGTTGTAATACAAGGATTCGGCAATGCCGGAGCTAATGCGGCAAGAATTCTGGATACAGCGGGTTATAAAGTGATAGCAGTCTCCGATTCAAAAGGCGGAATATATTGTAAAGATGGCATACATGCCGAAAAAGCGGTGGAATGCAAAGAGGAAACCGGAGCCATCCAGTTATGCACAACCGGAAAAGTAAATTATAAGGTGTCAAAAGGCGCAACTTGTAAAAATGTAACGAATAAGGAGCTTTTGGAAATTCCTTGCGACCTTTTGGTGCTTTCGGCAATGGAAAATCAAGTTACAAAAGGCAATGCGGCAAAAATTAAGGCAAAAATGATTCTTGAGCTGGCTAATGGTCCGACTACTCCGGAAGCCGATGCGATTTTAGAAAAACGCGGCATACCGGTTATTCCGGATATCTTGGCAAATGCCGGCGGAGTTACTGTAAGTTATTTTGAACTTGTTCAAAATCAAATGAATTATTATTGGCCGAAAGACGAAGTTCAATCGCGCCTTAAAACAATAATGGTAAACGCATGGAAAGAAGTTTCGTCAATTCAAAAACAATATAAGTGTAGCTACAGAATGGCCGCTTTTGTCAAAGCGCTATTGCGACTATCCGAAATGATGAAGCTTCGCGGTTTGATTTAAAAATTTTTTAATTTACTAACTTCCAATTTATGCCGGCAAAAATTGCCCTACGGTTGAAAACGAAGTCAGCAAAAAGACTGCTCCAAAAACATTCCAGACCGACTCTTTTAAAATTTATATATTCATTTTCCGAAGGGCGGGCTGATATGAAAGAATTATTGGGAGGAAAAGGCGCCGTTTTGGCTGATATGACACACTTGGAGCTTCCTGTCCCTTTTGGATTTACAATCACGACCGAAGCCTGTCATTTTTATCACCTGAACAATGGCTACCCGACCGGTTTTGAAGAAGAATTTGATATCCATTTAAAAGATATGGAAAAGCGCACAGGAAAACAATTCGGCTCAAAAGAAAATCCTCTCTTGGTTTCCGTGCGATCAGGCGCAAAAATCTCTATGCCGGGGATGATGGATACCATATTAAACCTCGGTCTGAACGATGAAACCATTCAAGGACTGATTAAGAAAACAGGAAATGAACGTTTCTGTTGGGATGCTTATAGGCGTTTTATAAATATGTTCGGAGATGTGGTGCTTGATGTGCCTCACGAAAAATTTGAAGAAATTATGGATAAAATGAAAAAAGAAAAAAATGTGAAGTTGGATACCCAACTGACAAGCGATGATTTAAAAAACTTAACTTCAAAATATCGTCGACTAGTCACCGACTACACGGGCAAAGATTTTCCGGATAACCCACGCGAACAGTTGCGTCTTGCCATAGAGGCGGTCTTTAAATCATGGGATAACAAACGCGCGATTGCTTACAGGCAAATAAATAAAATTACGGGGCTTTTTGGCACTGCTGTAAATATTCAAAGCATGGTTTTTGGAAACATGGGAGATACTTCCGGGACAGGCGTAGCATTTACGAGGAATCCGTCAACCGGATCTAAGGAATTTTATGGAGAATTTTTAATTAACGCGCAGGGCGAAGATGTTGTTGCCGGTATTAGAACTCCTCAAAAAATAGAGACATTGGAGAAAATAATGCCGGATGTTTATAAACAATTATTTGCCATACAGAAAAAACTGGAACGCCATTATAAAAATATGCAGGATATAGAATTCACGATTGAATGCGGTCGTCTTTTTATCCTGCAAAGCAGAAATGGGAAACGCACAGCACAAGCGGCAATCAAAATCGCCGTGAGTATGGTAAAAGAAAAATTAATTTCACGCGCGGATGCCATTAAACAAGTGAATCCCGACCAATTAAATCAATTATTACATCCGACCATACCGGCGGCTTATAAAGCGAATGTTTTATGTAAAGGATTGGCCGCATCTCCCGGAGCGGCGGTCGGTAAAGTTGTTTTTACGCCCGAGGACGCGTGTGAATGGGTCGAAGATGGAGAAAAAGTTATTCTGGTACGCAAGGAGACATCTCCTGAAGATATTCAAGGAATGTATGCCGCGCAAGCTATTTTAACTGCAATGGGAGGTATGACTTCGCATGCGGCAGTTGTATGCCGAGGGATGGGAAAACCCTGTGTCGCGGGCTGTTCTTCCATTCATGTTGACGTAAAAAATAAAATATTCAGTTGTGGCGATGTAATTGTAAAAGAAGGAGACATAATTACATTAAATGGTTCCGCTGGAGAAATAATTCTGGGTGGAGTTAAATTGGAAGAGCCGGCGATGAGTCCGGAATTTAAAATTTTCATGGATTGGGCTGATAAATTCAGAACAATGCACGTTCGCGCAAATGCGGATACGCCTCACGATGCGAAGGTGGGACGCGAATTTGGAGCTGAAGGAATAGGGCTTTGCAGGACGGAACATATGTTTTTTGAACCGGATAGAATTCCACTTATTCGCGAGATGATACTTGCAGAAGATATTATTGGACGCAAAAAGGCATTGGACAAATTATTGCCTTTGCAGAAACAAGATTTTATCGAAATTTTCACAGCGATGGACGGCTACCCGGTGACTATCCGCCTGCTTGATCCACCTCTTCATGAATTTTTGCCTAACACGTCGCAACAAATTAATGACTTGGCGAAAACCATGAATATAGATCCGGAACAATTGAAAAAAACTGCTGATTCCCTGCATGAAATAAATCCTATGCTCGGACATCGCGGATGCAGGCTTGCTGTTACGTACCCTGAAATTTACGAGATGCAAGCACGGGCGATTATAGAAGCGGCCATTGAAGCGACCAAAAAAGGAATAAAAGTTTTACCGGAGATAGAAATACCTATTATAGGAATGGCCGGAGAACTAAAACTGTTGCGAAAATTGGTTGAAGATGTTTTGGAAAATTATAGAGATCAAATTAAGTTTCCCGTAAAAATAGGAACAATGATTGAATTACCGCGCGCTTGCCTTACGGCAGATAAAATCGCGCCATACGCCGATTTCTTTTCTTTTGGAACCAACGATTTAACCCAAATGACATATGGATTTTCGAGAGATGACGCCGGGAAATTTTTGCCGGTATATCTGGAAAAAGGAGTTTTTGAGCGTGATCCAACTGAAACTATAGATAAACCGGGGGTAGGAGAATTAATGAAACTCTGCGTAAAACTTGGGCGCGGAATAAAACCCGAATTGGAGATCGGTATTTGCGGGGAACACGGCGGAGAACCGGAATCGGTTAAATTTTGCCACAATATAGGATTGAATTACGTTAGTTGCTCGCCTTATAGAATTCCGCTCGCTCGCCTTGCCGCGGCACAAGCCGCAATAGAATATACGTACAAGCTAATTCCTAATCCCTAATCTTATGAATTTAAAAGAAAAAATAAATGCAGACTTGTTGGCTGCCATGAAAGCAAAAGAAGAAGTTAAACTCGGCGCTTTGCGTATGCTAAAAGCTTCAATTATGAAATTTGAAGTGTCCGGTGATAAAAAAGTGGAAGCAACCGACGAAAATGTGTTGCAAATAATCGGAAAGGAGGTAAAACAGCGCAAAGATTCAATTGAAGCGTATAAAAAAGGAGCTCGCGAAGACTTGGCGGCAAAAGAAGAAGCTGAAATGAAAATCTTGCAAACGTATTTGCCGGCGCAAATGAGCGAAGAAGAGCTGAAAACTTTGATTAGTCGGACGATTAGTCAAACAGGCGCAATCGTAAAAGACTTCGGAAAAGTTATGGGAACCGTTATGGCACAAGCAAAAGGAAAGGCGGACGGACAAACCGTGACGAGGTTGGTGAAGGAGATGTTGAAGTAATTTTATTTGGTGGGCAGGGAAGGATTCGAACCTTCGAAGGCCAGGGGCCGACAGATTTACAGTCTGTTGCATTTGACCGCTTTGCTACCTGCCCATGTAATTTAAAATTCCTATTACTAAATTTGAAAGAGCGAGTATTGCGATTATAACAGTTAACCAAAACATTCTGCTACCCGCTTTTTGATAAGCTATTATTTGCCTGCGCATCATTTCGGCATGAGCCGCTTCGGTATATTGGCGGCTTTCGTTCTTTTCCAGCGCTTGAACTATTTCCGCTTCGGATTGATTTATGACAGACATAATATAGTATGGAGCCGATGGTCGGATTTGAACCGACAACCTTCTCTTTACAAAAGAGTTGCTCTACCGTTGAGCTACATCGGCAATAAGTGCGCTAATATTAAAACACCTTATGCTTTTTGAAAAGATCAAAAAACAATTTCCTCTAGTCAAACAGAACGAACCTCTAAAAAACCACTGCAGTTTTCGGGTTGGCGGGTCTGCTGATATGTTCTATGAATTAAAAAACATAGAAGAATTGCCATCTCTTATTACTTTCGCGGAAGAAAATGCTGTTCCATATAAAATAATAGGGCGGGGAACAAATATACTTTTTACGGACAAAGGTTTCAGGGGACTTATTATTAAAAATATTACAAACAAATATTCTCTTGACGACGAAGAAATTTCCGCCGATAGCGGCGTAATTTTGGCTCAAATAATACAATTAAGCGTTAGTAACAATTTAACGGGGTTGGAAGCTCTCTATGGATTACCCGGCACGATCGGCGCCGCAGTATATGGGAATGCCGGAATTCCCGGAACAGAAATAGGTTCATTTGTGGGGAATTTAACGGTTTTTAATACGAGCGATGGCGTGCGTGAAATTGCAAAAGATGATGTATCTTTCAAATACAGATGGAGTTCCCTACAGGAAAGTCACGATATTATTTTGCGTGTTACGTTGCGCTTAAAAAAAGCCGATAAAACGACGCCGAAAAATATTGCTAAACAAATAAATGACATACGAAGAAACGCGCAACCAACCGGCTATTCTGCCGGTTCTTTTTTCAAAAATCCTTCGCCCGATAAATCCGCCGGTTATTTAATTGATCAAGCGGGTTTAAAGGGTTACAGCCTCGGGGACGCTGAAATAAGCCAAAAACACGCGAATTTTTTTATAAATAGGGGACACGCAACCGCAAAAGACCTATTGGCGCTTATGCGTTTAGCTCAAGAGAAAGTAAAAGAAAAATTTAAGATTGAACTTGAATCTGAGGTTAAAATTATTGGAGAACTCTAGTGGGTTGTGTCAATGGCATTTTTTTATTATTCCCTGATGGCGATGCTATAATGCTTAAGAAAATTTTTAAATTCTTAATATTTTTTAACCATATGAAACTCACACTCAAAACTGTAAAACAGTTCATCCTGGTTTCCGGATTAACCATTTTTGGTCTGGCTCTATTCAATGCACTCGGCATTAGCGCCGCAATGGCCCAAGCTATTGACGTAAGCGATCAACCGGCCATAATCGCCGCTCTGTCCGGCGGACAAACCGGTCTTCGCGGAATAGTGTTAACGATCATCAATTTCTTCTTAACTTTCCTCGGACTTCTTGCTGTTATTATGGTAATTTACGGAGGTTTTCTTTATGTGGGTTCAGGCGGTAACGAAGAAAGTGTAAATAAAGCGAAAAAAATCCTTCTGTACGCGGCAATCGGAGTTATAGTAATTATCGTTTCATTTGCATTGGTAAATACACTTCTCGGCGCGGCTGGAGGAGAACGCCCGGTATAGACATAGAATTTCTAGAAACAAGAAAAGCCCTGCATTAGCGGGGCTTTTTGTTTACAGAACCGAGCCCTAAGATGCAAAAGCTGAAGATACGGCATCTGCTTTTTCCGAAACCAAGATTTCACCGGAATCTTTAACAATAACCGTATGCTTTGAAATTTTTACTATATTTTTATACAGAAAAATTTTTTCGTTAAAACGAAAAAAAACAAAAACTTTGGCGCAATGAATGGCAATAAGAGACAAATGCTTTGTGTCTATAGCATAATCTACAACGCGACCAATATATTTTTTGCTGCGATTTCCGATTACGCGCGCCCCTATGATGGATATATTCATTTTCGCAACAGACTCAACCCTTAAAATTTCATTTATGGGCACTATGCGGTCGCGATCGGCTATAATCAAACTATTCCCTATACTTTCAACATCCATTGAAGAAATTATATTTTGGCCATTTACACGAAAAGCCAGCACTTTTCCGCTATCGGGATCAATAATAATATCTTTAATTAAAGCTACGGGCGTGGCGGAATATTCCGTCAAAACAGACATTCCGATTAATTCTGAATAGAGCTTTTGCATAATCAAATTTTACCATATACTTATCCCGTTGAATCTTTGGTGACATTTCGGGGTGTGGCGCAGTTGGCTAGCGCGCCTGCTTTGGGAGCAGGAGGCCCTGGGTTCAAGTCCCAGCACCCCGACCATGGAAAATTTCTTCTTCCAGTCTCTTCATTTTCTTCTCATCCGCCGGTTTTTTATGATCATACCCGAAAATATGCAATAAACCGTGAATAAAAAGAAATTGCAATTCTTTATTTAAAGTAAAACCCGGTTTTTGCGCCTGTTTGGTGGCATATGGCACACATATGAAAATTTCGCCTATAAAAGTGCGAGAAACGCGTTCCGTAGCCGAGCCGAAGCGAACTCCGTGAGATTTCGGCGAGGCGGAGGACGGCGAGTCAAAAATAAGATGCTTCTGGTAACGACAGAAAGGCTTATTTTTGAGCGAGCCGAGCGTTTCCCTCTCGGTAAACGCACTTTTTAAAACCCCATGAAAGTAGCTCAAGGAGATAACGTCCGTGGGCTGATTTTTACGACGGTATGTTCTATTGATGCGTGTTATCGCAGAATTGCCTACCAAATTCAGCTCAACAAATAATTTCTGTCCTCTGCCCATTTTTTTTTCTTTTATTAAAACCGCAGAGGAGTTTTTCAAAAGTTTTTCAAAAAGTTTTTTTGAGAATGTTTTTCGCGTGTGATTATATAAATCAAACTTAAGCATGTTTAAAATGATATTGTTTTAAAATCTCAAAAAGCGCAATACCGTACGCAGTGGCTACGTTAAGAGATTTTGCTCTTCCCAACATCGGTATATCAATCGCGCTATCGCATAGATTTAAAATTTCCTGCGAGATTCCGCTTATTTCATTGCCCACAACAAGACAAATCGGAAAATGATACTCCGTATTGCAATATGAAATTGATTTTGAAGTTTGCTCCAAGGCGACGATGTTAATTTTTTGTTTTTTTAATTTACGAATTATTTTAACGGCATCTTTATAATATTCCCACGGAACTACGTCTGTCGCACCGAGCGCAGACTTATCTATTTCCTTTCGCGGAGGCTTGCCAGTCTGTCCGGTCAAGAAAATTTTGGTAACCAGCGCCGCATCGGACGTTCTGAACATTGCTCCCACATTATATAAACTTCTTATATTATCAAACAGCACATAGACCGGCGTGCGCTTCTTTAAGCGTATTTCCCGTGAAATAAATTTTCGTTTCAAAATACCCATTTGACTTTTCTCCGTATAATTTTAATAATAAATAAAGTGGATATAAATAGACAAACAGCCGGGGAACTTTTGGGACTATCTGTACGGACTATAGACCGTTACATCCGTCGTGGCAAATTGTCCGCACGCATAGGCGAAAATGGCAGAATATGGCTTGATAAAAGGGAAGTTATGGAGTTGCCGCGTATTGAACCTGTGCCAATTAGCATCAAAAGGACGACAGCATTAGACAGTGGACACAAAAACGACAATGTCAATTTTTACCAAGACTTATACGAAGATGCAAAAAAAGCTCTTAACGAATACCAACAAAAACTGGAACAGGCCAATTATAGGATAGGTCAGCTGGAATCCAGGATTATCCATCCTGCTTCAACTCCCAAAGTTATAGAGAGGCATGATGATTTCGCCTTAATAGAACGTGAGAAAGAAAATATTTTATTAAAAGAGGCTCTTAAAAAAGAACGAACCGCTCGTATTATTTTAGCCGTCTTAACGTATATTCTGCTGGCCGCACTGCCTCTTGTTTGGTATTTACTGCGTTGATTCATTAAGCGCGGGAATAACTATTTTGTCATATTCCGTTAAAGAAACTTTTAATTTGGAAACGCTGTTTTTAATATTGGTTAAAATGCCGCCATTTTGATTAATCGCTTGTGCAAGCGTTTGTTTGTTCCCGATAGCCGTTATTTTGATCGGGGGCAATATAAAATTTCTTCTCATCAATAAACCTCCTCCAACATTTCTAAAGCCGGCGGTTTTGTCCGTTAATCTAATATCATTTATTGCAATCGCTTCAGCTCCCGCACTTACAAGCTGGGCAATAATATCCGATATCCAAAAAGCTTGTATATCCGTGCTAAATATAATTTCAATACCCGGACCTGAAACGGCCACTTCCCCTGACAATGAACGAAGACGGTTTATTTCATTTTCCAATATGGAGCTCGCTGAAACTTTTTTCTGCATATCTTCCAACCCTTTTTCTTTTTCAATCAAAATTGATTTTAATTGTACGTTCGCAAGTTGCAAAGTTCGCAATTCAGATAAAATTCCGACCGATCCCGAACGTTGTATCAAAAATTCCACTTCTTTAAATGAACGAATTTGAAGAATCAATAGAATTCCGGTAATAATCGCAATAATAGTTAAAGCTTTTTTCATGCTTGTAATAAAAATTGTAAAGAGGGGACAGTCTCACGATTTTTAATATCCAATTGCACCGCTTCATCTATAAACAATTGAATTTTTCGTTTGTTAAATTGCCGCACTGCCTCTAATAAAGCCTCGGTATTACCTATTGCTTCTATAACAAACGGCGGCGATATCTGATAATTTCCTATCAATATACTGTCAAATACCGACTGTATGGAAACAAACGGAGTCACTCTTTTACCGTTGATGGAAATCGCTTGCGCATCTTTAAGGAATAAAAGATTAACGAGATCGCGCAGATCGGTAGCTTGTACGAAATTTTCGTTGGTTGAAGAAAAATACATTCTGTTAACAGCCGCATTATCGTTAAGAATAATACGTATACCAGCGCCCTTAATCGGTTTAAATCCGGTAAGACTTTTTAAGTCATCCAGCAATTTTAACACCTTAGGCGGCGATTTTTTCTCCACAATTTGCTGTGCTTCATTTATTTTCGTTTCAACCGCATCCAATTTTTGTTTAAGATCCCGTTGTTCCAACGAGAATGAGTCCAAAAGGGATTTTTGAATTTCCAGCTGTTTAAGAGGAAATGATCCCAAAGAAACCGGATTTGCGCGAATCTGCAAAGATAAAATAATACCAATCATGATACCGATAAAGATAAAAACGATATTTATCAGGTTTAAACGCATCTATCAGCAGTGGTAATAGTCAAAATTAAAATAGAAAAATAGAGTTTGTACAGGAGTTTAATTTGCATGGAGTTTTCTAGAATGATAGTATTGCAAGATTTGTTCTTTAAAAATTAGCAAGGTAGGGAGAAGTACGTGATTCTGAATGGATTATAGCCACTTGTTTCTGGATAGCAAGGAACGCAAATCTCGCACTTCGCGCACTTTTCTCTGCTTTGCACTGGCTGGGGATTAAAACAGACTGCCCCAGCCACTCAAACAAAAACAAAAGCTTGGTGTCTTCGTTTCCCTCCTCCAGCCTAGCTGGAACAAACAAAAACACAAAAAACAGGCCGCCGTTATGGTTCGGCGGAAATAAAACCCAAGTAAGGCAGAACCGCAAGTCGGTTCAGAAAGGATTAGTCTCCTTTCCCTCCATCAACTACCCGGAATATCATCCTCTGTTGTCTTTCAATTTTTTTAATCTTGAACAACTGATAGGCTGCCGGGAAGAAAATGGAAGTATTGGGCCTCGTTTAATATCGGGGCCCATAAAAAAGCCCTTCAACAGTGGACAAATGTGCACTACGGAGGGTTTTTTTAT
>JBBUCQ010000085.1:0-1413 GCA_038057715.1 Patescibacteria group bacterium
GGCGATATAATTGTTGTTTCGCGGAATTGTTATTTGTGTTTTTGGAGCTCAAATTTGGAAAACTGTTTTTATTCCTATGAATCGCGAAAAGATCGTTCTTGCTCCGACTTAACTTTATGCGAAGAGTGCGAACTTTGTTATGAATCCATTGATTGCGTAAATTGTTACAATGGCGATTTTCTACAAGATTGCAAACAATGCAGAGACTCAAAATATTGTTATTATTGCATAGGATGCAATGACTGTTTCGGATGCGCAGGGCTCCAAAGAAAAGAATTTCATATTTTTAATAAGCCATATAGCAAAGATGAATATTTAAAAAAACTGGAAGAAATAAAAAAATGGCCGGAGCAACGCATCCGCGAAGAATTTGAAAAAGTACAATTAAAAACTCCTCGCGTTTTCGTGCATCAAGTTGATAATGAAAACAGTTACGGCGATTATCTTTATCATAATAAAAATTGTTTCTGGTGTTTTGACAGTTATTTATGCGAAGATTCAATGTATATTTTTAATGCGAATTTGGAGCGCGGGACAAAAGACTGCTTGGACTGCGGTCCGATCGCAAACACTTTTGAACGCTGTTACGACATAGCTTTTTGCGGTTATATGTTTGATTGCGATCATATGTACTGGTGCGACTACATGAATAATTGCCAATGGTGCATAAATGCATGGGATTCAAATCACTGTTTTGGCTGTGTCTACACAAAAAATAAAGAATATTTAATATTGAATAAAAAAGTTTCACCCGAAGAATATGAAAAAACCACAAAGGCGCTTAATAAAGAACTCGCAAAATTGGGCGTGATAGATTTATATGGACTTGTAAATTATGGAAAATAATAAAAGCTGGGATTCAGGGGGATCTATTGTAAAATTCGTTGTTGGTCTTATATTTCTCTCTCTTTTTTGGCCTGTTATATTCGGCGGTCAGCGCATTTGGTTTATAATTAAAGAAGGAACGCCGGCGGAACCGATTAAAATTGATCTTACGAAAAATGAATTTCCAACAAAACCTCATAAAGGATTTTTAGAAATAACCGGCTATCCCCAAGCACAAGTTTCGCTGGATTTTGAGGCTCCGAGTTATATGGAAAATATTCAGGAAACGACTTATAAAAATTTCTATTTTACTTTGCAACCTGAAATCCACTCCAAATCCCCCGCTCCGATAATAGTGGAAAGGAAAGAATCTTTTGAAGGATTATTTGGATTTTATTTTGAAAGCGACCGCAAAAAATTTCCACCCATGTCGGCAGAAGATCAACCCGTTACGGTAAAAGGCATTGCCGGCTATCATATAGGCGACATTAGCGATGATTTAGTAAGCGCTTTTTGGGAACAAGATATAAAAATCGCAAATAACGCAATCCTGCTGGCAGAAAATTCAGAACCTCCATCGCTTAAATT
>JBBUCQ010000086.1:0-2473 GCA_038057715.1 Patescibacteria group bacterium
GGTTGTCAGATAATGTATAATGTTTATACAATGAAAAAAAAGATTGTCATTGCGATGTCGGGGGGGGTTGATTCGTCTGTTTGCGCGGCTTTGCTCCAACGGAAGGGTTACGATTGTATAGGGATTTATCTTAATTTTTGGAGCGATCCTTTGATAGATAAAAAGTGCGGCGCCTTGCCTCAAAATAAATGCTGTACGAAAGAATCGCTGGATGATGCCAGAGAAGTTGCCGGGAAATTGGGGATCCCTTTTTATGTTTTTAACGTTGAGCAAAAGTTTAAGCGCGAGGTTGTAGATTATTTTTTGGAAATGTATGCGCAAGGTTGTACGCCGAATCCATGCGTTAGATGCAATCGTGAAATAAAATTCGGTGAACTTTTGAAATATGCGGATAAACTTGGAGCCGATTATTTGGCTACCGGGCATTATGCGCGGATAAAAAAGGCAAAAAAGGGCTACGAGCTTTTTGAAGCGAAAGATAAAGAAAAAGATCAGAGTTATTTTTTGTATCAGCTAACGCAGGAAAAATTGGCGCGAATTTCTTTTCCAATTGGCGATTTTAAAAAATTCGAAGTTTATAAAATGGCGAAAAAATTCGGGCTTGACCGTGTTTACAAAAAAAAAGAAAGCCAGAATGTCTGTTTTTTTGCGGAAAAAACGCCGGAACAATTTCTAAAGCGCCATTTGGCTGAAAAATTTTTTAAATCCGGACCGATTGTGAATATTGAAGGGAAAAAAATAGGTATTCATAAAGGGTTGCCGCTTTATACGATAGGCCAAAGAAAGGGGATTGGAATCGGCGGAATTTCGGGAGAAAAAGAAAGTGAGGGGAGATATGTAATTGGAATTGATAGGGGGAGTAACAGCCTTATTGTCGGCGGTAAAAAAGATTTGGCGCGAAAATCTTTTGAATGCAAAGACATCAGTTTTATTTCGGGCAAAATCCCTGCGGGAAAAATCAAAGTTGATGTAAAAATACGACACAGAGCTCCTAAAGTTTCGGCGAATTTTGAAGTTAAAGGCAAAAAAGGAGTTATAATGTCTTCAAAGTATTTTATTGGTGTTTCTCCGGGACAATCTGCTGTATTTTATAAGGGTGGAAAAGTTCTTGGGGGAGGCGTGATAGAAAATTACTAATTTCTAATGGCTAAAAGTAAAAAAGATATATATAAATTACACATTGATGCGGTGCCGCATGTTGCGCACAGTATTTCTATACATAAAATTCATCATCCGGAAGCCGGACACCAAAGCAATTCAGGTCATCTTCCTAAATCCAAATTCCGAGCTTTTATTTGGGACAAAGTACAATTTCTTTTGGTTTCAGCCGGAGTTTTTATCGGACTTTACCTTGTAATGAATTGGCAGGCGCTTTGGCTTAATGCAACTTATTATTGGGATAAGTGGAGGGGGTTTGAAAGTCCTTTGGAGCAACTGATTGCGGAAAAAATAGCTGAACCGGAAAAACTTTTGTCTGCGAAAATTGCAAAAGGCGCGACTGCCGAAATTCCCGCGCTTAATCTTGAAATCTATCCGCCCGACATGAGAATTGTAATCCCGCGTATTAATCAAAATGTGCCCGTTGTCGGTGTGAAAAATGAAAATTTAATTGCGAGAAAATGGGATCAGCTGGAGGCGGATATTCAAAAATCGCTTAAGAACGGTGTTATTCATTATCCGGGAACGGCTTTGCCCGGAGATAATGGAAATGTCGTAATCACGGGTCATTCTTCATATTACGCTTGGGATGCTGGTCGCTTTAAAGATGTTTTTGCGCTTTTGCATGATGTTCAAATAAAAGATCGTATCGTGGTTTATTTCAATCAGAAAAAATATGTTTACGAAGTAACCAAAATAAAAGTTGTGGCGCCGAAAGACGTGGACATTTTGAGTCCGACTTCAACCGAACAGTTAACTTTGATTACTTGCACGCCGATCGGGACAAATTTAAAAAGGCTGATTGTGATTGCGAAGTTGGTGGAGAAAGGGTAAGGCTGGCTGGCAGCAATTTTTCAGAGGTTCCTTAGATAATCTAAAAAGTCACAAAATTTCCTTATTTATCTCCCATAGGTATAGGGCGAAATCTAAAAATAAATTTGACCATATGTACGGCAAAAATGAGGACCAACGAAATAATACATCCCAATCCAGTCCAGATTAATAAATAAGGGAAAATACTGATTTTATCACTTCCCATAGGATCAAACCCAATAAATTCTAAAATCATCACTGCAACAGTGAACATGAGCATAAATATATAGTTCAATAAATATATGAAGTAATCAATCAACATAAAGGATTTCTTTTAAACGAATTTTAATTTCGAAGTTATGAATCAGGCCTAAATCCTCACCCATATTGAGAGCATTGATGGTGGTATTTTTGAGATATGCTGCTAAATCGGAAAGAAAAAATGGAACATTTTCATTCTCAAAATCATAAATATCAAAAAACACAAATTCCAGCTCAAATT
>JBBUCQ010000086.1:2573-7981 GCA_038057715.1 Patescibacteria group bacterium
AAATTAATTCTTCCTTTCATATCTTCATCATTAGTGAAATCTTCAGGCCAAATTTCCCCGTCAAAATTGCAATCTGCAATATTTTCTTTCAGTTTTTGAAGGATTTTTACATATGTCGGATCGGTTTTGATTTTTCTTGCAATTGGGTGGGTGGGTTCAAAAATGAGGGATGGCGGATTGGTCTCTAACGCATGTTCAAGAAAGCGAGCGGAATACATTTTCCCACTAATGCGAAAAGAGTTAATGGCTAGATGGGCTCTATTCAAAATATAGTCTTTCAAATCAACAAAATCTTTTAATCGCTCCAAAAATTCCTCGTTATTAAAATATTTGATCTTAAGATTAGAAATTTCTGGCTTTTCGTCATACCAAAGCTCAATGGCATTTTCAAAAGCGAAAGGATCAGATAAATTTTCAGGAGTAATGGTGAGAACATCAAATCCTTTTATATCTCCGGAGAAGTAAAAATTCTTGTATTTATACGATGTTGGTGCATGAGGATTTTTGAGGCTTGTTCCATTCACAATGACTTTTAAATTGTCCCCATCTTGATGATGCTCGTATTTGCCGAAATCAAAACCATCTAAGGCAACGCGCAGATCATCGTCGTCTTTTGAGCGATTTTGTTGCGCATTTTTAGCAGAGGCTACTATTTTAATGGCAAAAAGACTCTTGGTGGATATTAGAAAGGTCGTTTCCACCATTTTCCATTCATACCGATCACCGCCAGGAGCTTTTGGAAAGAAAGTTTTTGAAAATATTTTTTCCATAGATATTGTTTATTCAATTATAGCAAAGTATAGAAAAGAAATGGTAAAATATGCGTATCAAGTAGCATTCATAATCCAAGCAATATGATACCAAAAATAAATGAGGAAGATTTTTATAAGTCCATCAACCATGCAATATCAGAGAATCGGCATGAAGACTATCTCCACGAAGTAATTAAAAAATACGAAGAGTATAAAAAAGAGTTTGGAAAAATTTTTGCTAAAAAGAATTCCAATAATTCCGTTTATAAATTCCGTGTTACATATCTTTTGCAAAAGCCCATCTGGCGGGACATAGAACTCTTCGGGAAACAAACTTTTTTAGCTTTGGCAGAGGAAATTATTGATTCAATGGGCTGGGACAACGATCACATGCATGGATTTGAGATTCCCGAAAAAAGAAGAAAGCCGGATCCGTTTTTTACAGGATCTTCAAATGCTTTTTTCGCTCCGGGGTGGGAAGATGATCCTCATCCCACATACAAAACAGATGAAATTAGTATTCAGGACGTAGACTATAACAAACTTCCTAAGCTTGATTTTATTTTTGATTTTGGGGATGGGCATAGGTTTGATATTGAATTTAAAGGTAACCGTGCGCTAAAGAAAAATGAAAAGATCAATGATTTTCCAAAAGTCATTGATCAACGCGGTATTGGACCCAAACAGTATCCTGAATGTGAATAAACATTAATTCATTTAAAATGTATTTTGTACCTTTTTACTTAGAGGATCAGAACGGAGAGCCCGGTAAATTACGCCAGATTATGGTTCTTCAGGATGGCCTAGACTTACCGCTTGATACTTATGTTTTTCTTGAAAATTATTGTATCAATAAAAATTGTGACTGCCGAAAAGTAATGATCAATGCGATTAGTAAATCAAACCAAAAAATTCTGGGGACATTCACCTATGGTTGGGAGAAACTTGGGTATTATACAAAATGGCTTTATGGAGACAAAGAATTGGCAATTGAATTAAAAGGGCCTGCGTTAGAACTTGGGGGGATACAATCAGAATACGCGGAAATTTTGCTGGGAAAATTTAAAGGCTTAGTTGAGGATGATAAATATCGCGGGCGCCTGAAAAAACATTATCATTTGTTTAAAAAAAGACTCGAGGAAATTAAAGATGAGGATTTGTGTCTTTGCGGTTCATCAAAGCAATGGAAAAATTGTTGCGCGAGATTGTGTGAAATGATTGATCCATTTGCTAAGGGGAAATGTAATGTTGAGGGCGAATCTATATTAGGTCGCAATGAACCCTGTCACTGCGGGAGTGGCAAAAAGTATAAGAAATGTTGTTCCTCCAAAGACGAGGAACTCAATGATCCTTTGAAAAATATTTCACAATTCCCGGTTGAGGAGTGTTTAATAAGTGGGGATTGGGAAGAAACCGGACTAGCGACGATAATCGTTATTCGGAAACATCAGGGAACCGGACAGTTTTCATTTGTTTCATTTCTAGTCGATGTCTTTTGTCTCGGATTAAAAAATGCCATGGCTAGTGTTGGAGTCAATGAGGATACAGTTGTAGATTTTATCTCCATGCACCCTCAAAACTTTACTGAAATTGGATATGATGAGTGCCGGGGTATTGTGTTGGGGGCAATCAATTATGCAAAGGATTTGGGTTTTGAACCACATGACGACTGGGAAAAAGTGAAGGAATTTATTGAAGCAAATAAATCATATGAGACGAAACATAAATTTGGAAAAAATGGAGAACCTTTTTATATTGAGGGACCCGATGACGATGTTGAAAAAATAATGCAGATTTTAGAAAAGCAACCGTAGCAAGAGCTCTCAAGAATATTCTGGGGAAAACGGCTTGAAACAGGTATAAAACAACCCCTTGACCTTTCTAGTATAGTGGACTATACTAGAAACATACCTTTCTAGTATAGCCAAATATATATGAACCAAGAACTCATCCAATATCTACAACAGCAAATCCGTACAACCAACGAACGGTTGAAGCGTTTTACTCACAGCACGGATGGGAAAAAACATCCAAAACGTTTTATGTTTGTGAAATTACAGAAATATATAGACGATTTTCTGTCAAAAAAATCCGGCAATAAAATGGTAGTAATCCCAGGCTTTAGGGGAGTCGGCAAAACAACTTTGATGGCGCAAACTTGCACGGAATATCAAAACAAAGTTAGCAATGTCATGTTTCTATCTGTAGAAGATGCAAAGAGTTTGTTTGATGCGGGAATCGCGGAGCTTATGTCCGCCTATGAAGATATTTTGGGAAATAATCTGGAAAGTGTAAAAGAACCAATCCTGATCTTTTTGGATGAAATTCAAAGCGATCCCAAATGGGCAGTCACCTTAAAATCCCTGTTTGAAAAAACTACTAATGTATTCTTTTGTTGTACCGGCTCATCAGCTTTGATCCTCCAAACAACAACAAACCTCGCACGCAGGGCGGTTTTTGAAAAAATGCCTCCCATGTGTTTTACGGAATATGAAATGATAAAAAACGGAGTTTATCCGCCAAAGCTAAAAGAAAAAATAAGACAGGCGGTATATTTCTCTTCAAGCGCCGAGGATGTTTATAATGGTTTACTGCCCTTGCAGGCACAGGTAAATCAATATTGGTCAAAGGTGAATAGGGTAGATATAAGAGCTTATTTGGCATATGGCACTTTACCTTTTTCCTTTTTAATGCCCAATGAAACTGCTGTATACGATTCTATTTCTTTGCTTTTGGATAAAATTATAAAGCAGGATCTGCCCATGCTCGGAAACTTTGATTCAAATACGCTCGGTGTGGTGAAAAGAATTATCTTCGCCATTGCGGAAAATGACACGACGAGCCTTGGTGTTCTGGAAGAGAAATTTAAAATCAATCGCCTCACTATTTCGAGTATTTTTGACGCGCTGGAAAAAGCTGAATTGCTCATCAAAATCCCGGCATACGGTTCAAATATGACGATCGCAAAAAAAGCGAATAAATATCTTTTTATGTCTCCGGCAATCAGGATGTCGTTTTTTTATTTTACCGGACAGGAAAGCACCTATCTTACAAGACAGGGTAAACTATTGGAAGATTCAATAGGATCGCATTTATATAGGGAGTTTATCTTGAGAGGACAGGGATCAATACGTTATGACAGCGAGCAGGGTGGAGCGGACTTTATTTTGCAAATATTGAATAATAAACAAATTATCATTGAGGTTGGAATGGGGGATAAGGATAAAAAACAGATTATAAACAGTATGAAGAAAATCAATTCCGATTACAATTTAATTTTTTCCGGTTCAGAACTGCAAATTGATAAGGAATTTAAAATCGTATCCGTTCCTTTGGAGTACTATTTTTTGATGTGATTTTTTAGGTGCTTATGTCTGACCTATATCCCTTGCAACTTTTTCAGCAATTCTTCTTCTTTTTCCTTTTCGGTTTTTTCGGCTTCGCCCTCGGTGGCTTGCAGTTTCTGGCGTTTTTCTTTTGCTTGAGCCGCTTTCCATTCTATAACGTGTTTGTCATTTATCTTTTTAACTTCTTTGTCGTATTTTTTATCAAGATTTTCAAGCTGTTTTTTCTCATTATCCAAAATTTCGCGCAGTTTTTTCACCTGTTCATCGGTCATAATCGGCAAAATCTGAAACCAATATTGCCGTTCATCGTCCGTCATTGATTCCGTCTGCAAAATCAGCGGAATTAAATCCGGATATTGCTGTTTTACGGTTTCCGGAATGTCAAATTTTGAGAAGATGTCGTCTCCCTGACTGCCTGCACCTGCTGTGCCTGCGGCTCCGGCACTCTGTCCTGTTTGTCCCGCCTGCGTTTGCCGCAAGTCTATTGTCCCACCGGATTGTGGATTTGTGTTGTCAGCCATAGTCATTTATTAATTTACGCTTGATATTAAGCCGCTACAAGTTTTGCCGTTTTACCGCCAACCGTAATATCGTAAGATTGTCCTTTTTCTCTGCAGATTTCTTCAAGTTTTGCAAAGAGAGTTTTTAAAGGAATTTTTTCGGATTGCGTGATATAAAAAGCGCTTGCTTCTAACGTTGCTATGCCGGTAGCGGCATCTCCGGCAATTTCTATTGTTTCAAGTTCAGCTCCGGCTGTAAGTTCCATGTTGTATTTTTTGCCGTCCACCGTAAATATATTGCCTTGAATTGAGCAAGGAGGCTCTTTTAGTTGGTTGCCGTCAACATACGGCAATTTGAATGCAAAAGGGTGTTCTTTTATATTTATTTTTCCTTTTCCTATGTAATTTTTTAAAATTTCATTGAGTTTTGTTAAGCGCTGTTTTTCAAGAACTTGGGCGGGAGTTTCGGCCGGTGCTGTAGCGGGCGCTGCTGCGGCCACTGCCGGTGCTACTGCCGGTGCCCCGCTAAGCGGGGTTGGCGCTCCCCATTCTTTACTCGCCACAAATTCAAATAAACTCTGTTGATTTTTGTCTCCGCCTTGTTGAGTTAAGGCTTGGGCTAGATTTGTAAATTTTAATTTATCCGCTTCGGCTGTTTTTTTCGCGGCTTCGTCTGTAATTTCTGCCGGTTTAATTTCCGCCGCTTTCTGATTTAAAACTTTTATAGCTTCCACTGTCGGAATTTCACCGAGTTCGTTCGCAAATGCTCGCGGGAATCCGTATTTTCTAAACAAGCGTTCTGTTTTTAT
>JBBUCQ010000087.1:0-1014 GCA_038057715.1 Patescibacteria group bacterium
GTAGAGACAGGCGGCGCGCCTTGTAAAAAAATCCTGTTTCGCTTAGTCTCGCTTAAGTGGAAACGAATTTTATTGAAGATATGCTCGCGGAAAATTTAAAAGCGCTTCGTCCGTATGTTTCGAAAAATAATATAGAGGCGTACCGTATTTTAAATTGTCCCTTTGGAATTCCGGTTGCTGTTGATATTTATAAAGATAATGCGGTTATACATGTTTTTGATGTGTTGGATGAGGATATACGGAAAACCCTTGAGGAAAGCCTTAAAAAGGTAGTTGGCGCGCAGTGGTTTTTTTATAAAAATAGAACGAAGGGAGATATTCAATTGCCGAAGTCCGCGCCGAAAGAAATAATTATCAATGAATACGGAAATAAATTTCTTATTAATCTTTCCGATTACAAAGATACCGGAATTTTTCTTGATCATCGTGAAACGCGGAAATGGATTGCCTCCAAAAGCCTCGGGAAAGCCGTTCTTAATACATTCGCTTATACCGGTTCATTCAGCGTGTATGCGGCGAAAGGAGGAGCAAAGCTTACGCACAGCGTGGATCTTTCCAAAACATATTGCGAATGGACCAAGAAAAATTTTGAACTTAATAAAATGGATTTAAAACAAAATTGGGTTTTAAAAATGGATACGCGCGAATATTTTAAATATGCGCGGAAAAAACATCTTGCTTTTGATATTATAATTATTGATCCGCCGACTTTCAGTAGGAATAAAGGCGCATCATTTTCCGTGCAAAAAGATCACCCCGAGCTTATTAATGAAGCTCTTTCGCTTCTAACTCCTGACGGATTTATTCTATTTTCCAATAATTACACGGAATTTTCTTTGCAGGAAAATAAACTTAATCCTTGCGAGGCGCGGCAAAAGTTCGGCACTCTTCCGCCTGACTTTGAGGAAACGCAGGCGCATCAATGTTTTATAATAACGTCACGTCGGAGCGGTTATTAATACATTATATCCAGCCGTCCCATATTTGTGTTGCCGAGATAGAAATGGAAGTTTA
>JBBUCQ010000088.1:0-1053 GCA_038057715.1 Patescibacteria group bacterium
TTGGTATAATACCATTCGTTATGTCAAAACAAGATAAATCAACCCGCCTTTACCAACTCCGCCATTCCTGCTCGCACGTTCTCGCGCAGGCTGTAATGGAAATGTTTCCGGAAGCGAAACTCGGATTCGGTCCGCCGATTGAAAACGGATTTTATTATGATTTTGATTTGCCGAGAACGCTGATTCCGGAAGATTTGGCGATTTTGGAGGAAAAAATGCGCGCGATTTCAAAAGAGAAACAGACTTTTCTGCGGCGCGATGAACCTGCCCAAAAAGCGATAGAATTTTTAAAGGAAGCCGGTCAGCCGTACAAGGTTGAATTGGTTGAGGACTTGGCTGAAAAAGGCGAAAAAATCGTAAGTTTTTATGAAAATATAGATAAAGACGGCAAGGGACGATTTGTGGATTTATGTGAAGGAAATCACGCGGAAAGCACCGGCGAAATAAGAGTTTTTAAACTTTTGAGCATTGCGGGCGCATATTGGCGCGGAAGCGAAAAAAATAAAATGCTTCAGAGAATTTACGGAACGTGTTTTGAAACGAAAGAAGAACTGGCTGAATATTTAAAACAGCTTGAAGAAGCAAAAAAACGCGATCATAGAAAGCTGGGCAAAGAACTGAAACTTTTTACTTTTAGCGATTATGTGGGACCGGGACTTCCGCTTTGGCTTCCGAACGGAACCGTTATTGTTGAAGAACTTGAAAAACTGGCGAAAGAAACCGAACGCAAAGCCGGCTACAAGCAAGTCCGAACTCCGCACATTGCAAAGGAAATCATGTATAAAACTTCCGGGCATCTTCCGTATTACGCGCCGAGCATGTTCCCTCCGCTGAAAATTCAGGAAGAAGACGGCCGCGAAGAAACTTATTACTTAAGGGCGATGAATTGCCCGCATCATCATCAAATTTATGCCTCTTCACGGCGCAGTTATCGCGATCTGCCTCTGCGTTTGGCGGAATATGGCACTTGCTACCGCTACGAAAAATCCGGTGAGCTTTTCGGGCTTATGCGCGTAAGAATGTTAAGCATGAACGACGCGCATATTTACTGCA
>JBBUCQ010000089.1:0-10144 GCA_038057715.1 Patescibacteria group bacterium
CGGCAAGCCTCCCTTGACAGAAGGTAAAAAATAAGCTAAGGTACGGTCTTATGGAAACACTAAGGCCTAAACTGCAAGAAGGATCAAAAGCGCCAGATAACAGTTATCTAAGCCGTTTCTTGAATTTTTTTAAGAAAAAAATCTATGCTGTTTTGGGTGTTGAACGGATAGTTGATTCTGCGAGAATAGAAACAAGTCAGAAAGTAAGAAAAGAGTTTGAAGGTTATGTAAGTCCCCGTGTTCATGCTCGAGAGCTAGAACAGGCTGCGCAAAAGGAGGGGGCGAATGCACAATTACTAGAAGTTGCGCAAGAGGAAATTAAAGGATTAAGAGAAGCAACAAGACAAGCTGTGAAAAAAGCAAAAGATGAATTTAAAGATTATATCCACCCTAATTTTCATCAAAACGCGATTAAACAATTAGAGACAGTACAGCGGGAAGCAGCATCCTTAAAATTGGAATTGGGTTTTGAGCAAAAAGCAAAAGATAAATTTAAAAATTATGTTGCTCCCGATGTGCACCAAAAGGTGATTGAACAATTGGGAGACGCTCAAATGGAAATTGGAAGATTAGAGACAGAGAGAAAAAACAGTAATGTAACTGTAGAAACTTGCATGGTTCCTCATATAAAACATCCTTTTGTATTAGAAATACCGGGAAAAATTCATGAATCTAATGAGGATTCTCATTATGCCCGGGTATTTAAAGATGTTTCTGGTACAGAATGGGGGCTTTCTTTGACTGCAGATGGCCTTTCTGGTTATGGGGGACTGGAAGCAAGCCATCTGGCGATAAATGTAATCCGCAGCCGAATAGAGGACACTTTATGCTCTACTAAGTGTGATGATACTTCAGAATTGATAAAATCTGCAATATTGGAAGCAAACCGCAGATTGGACAAACCAAAACGCCCCATTCACTCTACATTAGACTTGATTTTAATGCGAGAAAAAGAACTCTATCTGGCGCATATGGGAGATGGGCGGATTTACTTTGGCTGTGGTCAAGACCTGATTCAGGTAACCACCGATGAAGAACAGGGAGGAATACCGATTAATTATTTGGGTGGGAAATATCTTCACCACGATCCTTATCACCTCCCCACAGAAGAGCGGATACACCTTGTGAAAGTATCTCTAGATGCCCCGGATTATTATAACTCTCTGTTTGCTAAAGGCTTTATTGTTCCAGGAGATAAAGTAGATGAAAAAGCGATTAAAGCTGCATTGAGCACACCACTACACACTTTAGCTTCAATGACCGATGGTTGCGGAAGAGTCCCTCCAGCCAGGCTTAAGGAGATTCTCACTGAGAGAGGAAAATATCATGATCGTCGTGATTCTATAGCAAAATTAAGCCAGATGGATGAATATCTTCCGGAAAACCTTTCAACTTACGATGGGCAACGTTTGCAGATTAAGTTCTTGTACGGATTGAAAGACCTTTCCCTAGGAGAAGAACTATCAAAAGAGCAGATCATAGAGGCAATTTGTGCTGCTTACCGCTTCCGTAAGAGTCCGGAGTTGGTGAAAAGAATCGATGGTTTTATCCGAAATGACGATGCTACTATGGTCGTTTGGGATTTATTGGATGAAACGGGAAGCAGTCCAAAAGAGTCTGATGAAACATCGGCGCAATTGGCTAAACGAGGCGATGTAACTCGCCGGAAAAAGGGGGCGGCAAAGAAACTTTAAATTATATTGAAAAAATACAAATTGGTAATATAACAGATGACGATGTGTAATATACGAAGTGTATTAGGCAAATTAAGCCGTAAATTGTCATCCCTATTTTGTTTCAAATGGCAGAATGGCTGTTTATAATGTTTTAGAATATGAATGAAAAAACTTTAGCCATTTTTGAAAATTTTAAGATTCGCAGACATTACGATGAAGCGAAGGAAACATGGTATTTCTCGGTAATTGATATTATTGCGGCTCTTATAAATCAGCCTGATTTTCAGATGGCAAGAAATTACTGGAAAGTATTAAAAAACCGTCTGAATAAGGAAGGAAGTCAGTCGGTTACAAAATGTAACCAACTGAAACTGGAGGCGGCTGACGGGAAACAATATCTCACTGATGTTGCTGACACTGAAACTTTGTTGCGGCTTATTCAATCCGTTCCAAGCCCAAAAGCCGAACCAATCAAGCTTTGGCTCGCGAAAGTGGGCTATGAACGATTGCAGGAAACAGTTGATCCCGAAAAGTCGTTAAATCGTGCCAGAGAAAACTGGCAAAAACATGGTCGCAGTGAAAAGTGGATACAGCAAAGAATGATGGGGCAGGAAACGCGCAACAAGCTGACCGATTATTGGAGCGAGCATGACATCAAAAAAGGCGAAGAATTTGCCATTTTAACGAATGTTATTCATTCGGAATGGGCCGGTTTAAGCGTTAAAGATCACAAGAAAATCAAAGGTTTAAAAACTCAAAATCTGCGCGACCACATGACAGAGGCTGAATTAATTTTTACCGCCTTGGCGGAGCTTTCAACACGCCAAATTGCCGAAAGTGAAAATGCAAAAGGCATGGTGGAGAATAAAGAGGCGGGCAGACAAGGCGGCGGAATCGCGGGAAAAGCGCGATTAGAGTTGGAGCAAAGAACTGGGAAGGGAATAGTGAGCGGGGAAAATTATTTGGGTCGGCGAAAAGAGCCCAAGAAATTACATTAAAAGGAATGACCATGCGATTTTTGGTTTGATGCTCGGCGGCTGGCATGTTTTTGTGAGCAGTTAAAAAAATCTTGGATCGTTCTGCCTTAAATAATCCTGCTACAGACGCATTAGAGCTTGTAGTTGCTTCGTTGTTGCGGCCCCTGCTGGCAAAAACATGCCAGCCGCCGAGCAAAAACTTCAAACCAAAAATCACAGCCTTTTTGCCTTTTGACCCTTGGATTTTTTTGGCTTTGAAATTTGAACTTTTTATTGTATATTTGCCTTAATAAAATATGGCTTTTAATTGCGAATCTGAATTTGTATTTATAGGAAAAGGAGACGAAAATTTCCTTGAGAATTATTCGTATGAGTTAAGCGAGGATGTCAGCGGGCAGGGAGGCAGAATTTTTATGGCGCTTGAGATTTTAAATAATCCCGCCGAAGCCGAAGATATCGGAGAGGCGATTTTTGCCAATTTTAAACAGAAGTTTTATGAGGACGTTGGAGCCGATCCCTATCAGAGGTTTGAAGACGCTTTAAAAGCGGCAAATGTTACGGTCGAAACTCTAAAAGAAGAAAAAGTTGCGCGTTTTATAGGGAATTTTAATATTTCGCTTGGCGCTGTTGTCGAAAATACCCTTTATATATCGGTTGCGGGCGATGCGGAAGTTTATCTTGTAAGGAAAAAGTTTGTTTCCATAGTTTCCGAGGGACTTGCCGAAGAATCCGATAAAGAATTGTTTGTAAATATTGCAAATGGAGAGCTGGAACACGGCGATAGCGTGATTATTTCGTCTTCGCGGCTTTTACGATATATAACCAAAGGTGAACTCGGGAAAATTTTCGGCAATGTGGGGAGGGGAGATATTGGGCATGCTCTTGCCGATTTGCAGGATTTTATCATGACGGAAATTTTGGGACGGGTTGCGGCGGTTGGAGTTTTTGTGGAAGAACAAACTGAAGAAGTCGGAGGCGAAACTTTGTCAGCCGGCGGAGTTTTTGAAGAAGGAGTTTCCGGAAAATTTGCAGGTATTTTTACAGGTATTTTGGAAAAATTGCAAAAGCTTACGGGATTTTTGCCGCGTTTACCTTCTTTTTCATTTTTATCAAAATTTTCGTGGTTGGATAAGGTTAGAGAAAAGTTAGCGATAAAAACTCTCACGAAAGCATTGCCTGAAATTCGCCTTCAGCGCGAGATGCCCAAAGAAAAAATTCTGATTTTGGTAATACTGCTTGGCGTGCTTTTGATAGGCGGAGTTTTTTGGCTTAAAACGCGCGGGGATCAAAATCGTGCGATTGCCGAACAACAAGTTAAGCTTAATGCGGCCAATGAACTTATAAACGAGGCTTCTACCAACGGTCAGTTTGATAAAGTGAAAGGGTCGGAACTTTTGCTGACCGCCGAACAAAAAACTCTTGAAGTTTTAAATTCAAAATATTTGCGCGGAGAAGCTGTGAAAATGCTTGATTCGATCCAGCAAAATCGTGATGCTCTGGATGACATAAAGCGTATAAAAACGCCGACTGTTCTTGTTGATTTTTCCGAGAAGAGAAACAATGTCAGCGCGCTGGGTTTGCTTAATTTAAAAGATCATTTGTATGGTTTTGAATATAATGCGCTTTACGAAATTGTTCTGGATAAATTGCAGGATTTACTCACGATAAATGACATGGAAACCGTGATACTCGGGACGGAATATTTGGAAGGGAATTCGCTTTTGTTTTTAACGCGCACAGGCAAAATGATTGAATATCTAAACGCCAATTTTGCTTTTGTTTCAACAAAAGATGGAATCTGGAAAAAGGGCGTGGACATGAAGTCGTATAATGAAAAATTATATATTTTGGATTCTGAAAGGAATCAAATTTGGAGGTATCCGCGCCGGCGCGAAGGTTTTGATGTCGGAGAGCAATATAATCAGAATGCCGATTTGAGTAAAGCCATTTCTTTGGCTATAGATTCAAGCATATATGTCCTTAATTCCGATGGAACGATTATTCAGATGTATCAAGGGCAGAAGCAGGATTATCCGCTTAAGAGGCCGCCGCTTTCCGCTATGAATTCGCCAGTTAAAATTTATACGAACGCAAATTTAAATTATCTTTATATTTTGGAGCCGAGCAAACAGCGCGTTGTTGTGTTCAGGAAAGATCCGAAAAATGGCGGAGCGCAGTATCAAACCCAGTATATTTTTGAAAAAACCGGCGTTTTGCGAGATGTGGTTGTTTCGGATAACAGGCTTTATGTGATGGATGATAAAAAAGTTTATTTCGTGAATCTTAGTGGATTATAAGTGCGAGAAACGCGTTCTGATCGCCGAAGGCGATAGGCAAGGCGAGCTCCGCGAGCTTTTGCCGAAGCGTAGGACGGCGAGCCAAAAATAAGACGCTTCTGGTAGCGACAGAAAGGCTTATTTTTTAGCGAGCCGAGCGTTTCCCTCTTGTAACAAAAATCTCGCCGTATTTTCCGCCGCATTTGGTTTTTGCTGTGCTTTAAGATTTTTCAAAATCAGTTTTTCGTTGTCTAAAATATATTGTACGGTTTCATCAAAATTACCGGTATTTTCATCCAGAATCGCACCTAAATTATATTTTTGAACCATTGTTGCGTTGCCGATTTCCTGTCCCGGGATCATATCTATTATTATCATCGGTTTACCGCTTGCGATGCATTCCATAATCGTTGCTCCGCCCGCTTTTGTTAGAACAATATCAGCGCCGTGTATAAATTCATGCATTTGATTCGTCCAACCTGTTAAATATACCGGACAAGGCCACGCGATTTTTTCAAGATATTTTTTTAATTTTTCGTCAACGCATGCAACTATTACAAGCTGAAGATTTTTTAATTTGCTCTTTGAAACTGCGCTTGCGATGCGTTTTATTTTTGATGTTTTAGTGCCGGTTGTTAATATTAAAAGCAAGGTTTTTCTTTTGTTGGAAAGCCCTTTGTTTTGCAGAAAAGTCGCGCAATCGTGATGTTTATGGAATAAATGGGAAGTCGGGTAGCCGAATGTCTTAATTTTTCTTGAGTGGATGCCCAGATTTTTTAATGCGGTTTTTGTGTCGGGATTGGATACTATAAAATAATCGGGATTGCCGGAAATCCATGAAGAGTGAACGGTTATGGAATCGGTAATTACGCTGATGAACGGGAATGCCTTTCCGCCGCAATATTCATTCCATGCTTTGCGTGCGAGTATATCCCATACCGGATATGTGGAAACCAAAACTCGCGGGCGAAGCCGGCTAAAAAGAGTTAATAATTTTTCCATCGCGAGAGGCGCGCTTATTGAATTTAAAAATTTAAGTGCCCATTTTTCTTCAGCCGTTTGATCAAAAACCGCGCCCCAGATTTTCGGCGATAATTTTAGAGCGCTGAAATAAAGTTTTTTTGTGGCTTCCGTTAGAAATGCAGGGAATACCGAAAAAAAATCCACTATACAAACACGCTTTTTCTCTTTATTTTTAGAGCTCGCTCGTCTCACAACTGGCAAAGCCAGATTGTTCGCCTCGCTACACGCTCGCGCTGTGCGCTCGCAGTTTATGCGATAAATCGCTTCGGAAATTGCGCGTGCAACGGAAGTGTGGCCGCTTCCTATAGAACCGGTTAATATAAGTATGTCACACTGTTGAAGCTTCGTGCGGCTGTTCATCGTGTTCCCCCGCTTGAACGACTTCAATTTTAAAATCTTTGAGCGTATCGTAGATTGGAATGACATCGGGGAAGCCTTTTATATAAATAACTCGGAGTACTCCGCTTTCAGCGATCAGCCCTTCGCAAATCCGGCACGGATGCGAAGTAACGTAGATGGTGGCTCCGGCTAATTTTATACCTTTCTTGGCTGTTTCCGCCAGCAGTCGCTGTTCAGCGCAAAGTCCGTAGCATATTTCGCGGCGCTGTCCCGAGGGAATTTGCTGGATATCGCGGATGCAGCCGATTTTTTTGCAGTTGTAGCATTTGTGAGGGCTGTTGTCGGCTTTCGCTAAAATTTTGCCATTTCGTACTGCAATTGCCGCAACTTTCGCACGCAGGCAAGTGGAACCTTTAGCGAGATTTTTTAGGAGTTTTAGGAATTTTAGATCGGAAGATTTAAGTGGCACGAGAATATTATAACAGAATTGAAAATTATTGTATTTGACTTATTTCGTGCTTGTACTAAACTACAGGCATGGAGACATTAAAAGAACCTAAAAAATGCGTAATAACAGGCATGGAAATTAAATCAAGCGGGTCTGCCGACGAGGTTCTTAAAGGGATTGCAGATGGTGTCAGTACAGATATTGGTTTTGTTAATAAAGTCGGATTTGGTCTATATAGAGGGATTCAGGAAGATGTTCGTGGTTATGTAGACACACAACACGAGAAAAGAGCCGCAAGTAAAATAAGAAGGGGAGTTGAGCGGCGTCTTAAAGAAATTATTACTGCATCATCCACGGATACATCTTCGTAATTTCCATTACCAGAGTTTCCGGCTTAAACACGCCAAGTTCGGTTATTATTCCGTTTATTTTGTCAGCAGGAGTCAGTTCAAAAGCGGGATTTATTATTTTTACTCCGGCAGGCGGCGCGTCCCAAACTTCTTTGGAGTCGCGTTCTTCAATCGGTTCGTCTGCTCCGCCGATTGTTGCAGGATCAAATTTCCAAGAATTTGTGCAGGAGTAAACCGGAATTTGATACATTGCCGCGAACTGCGCGAACATTGTTGTCCCGATTTTATTTACAACATTTCCTTCGGATGTTATTGCGTCGGCGCCGAATAAAAATAAATCGCATTCTTTTAAAGCGATGCGACCCGTTGAATCAACTCCATGAATTACCGGTATTCCGGCTTTTGCCAATTCCTCTGCGGTTTTTCTGCCTTGAAATTTTGGGCGCGTTTCAGTATTCCGTACCGTAAATCTTTTTCCTTCGTTCCAAGCTTTTATAAGAATTTTTGTAACCGTGCTTGCGTGGCAGTGAGTAAAAATCGTCATGCCGTTTGCAATTTTTTTCGCGCCGATTTCCGCAATTTTTTCTTTTGCATCAGCAAAATATTTAACAACCGTTTCCGCGACATGCGGATCTTTTTTAAAATTCAAAAAACAATATTGGAGAGCATTTTTGAGGGCAGGTTCAGTCACGCGCAAAGAAGAAAGTTCCGCAATATATGTTTTTAACTTTGCCTCATCATCGGTTTCCGCCAATTTTTCCGCAAAAGCTTTTACGCCCGCGATTGCGATATTTTCAGCGCCTTGAATTTCTAAAGATTTGATCTTGATTAGTGTTTCGGAATAGAGAGATTTTGACATTTGAGCTTTGTCCCGCCTTGCGGGATGAAATTTATTTAATACTATATCCGTTCCCGCTTTTCGTCACAAACTCCATAGCATACTTTAGCCTGTCCGGACTGTTTGCATAAACCGTAAACAGCGCAGAGCCTTTTTTTATTTTGTCTCCGATTTTTTTGTGTATAACAAGTCCGCCCGAAACGTCTTTTGGCGCTCCGGCAATGCGCGCAAGATGTGCGATGGTTTTATTTTCAATCGCCGCAACTTTGCCGTTTTGCTTTGCCGTAATCTTCACGGAAAATTTTGCCGGTTTTGGCATTCGTTTTTTCCCTTGTGCCGTAATAATTTGATTAAATTTTTTCCATGCTTTTCCTGAATTCAGTAATTCTTCAGCCATTTTTTGTCCACGCCCTTTTCGCGCTTTTCCTGTTAATTCAAGCAGAATCCCCGATTCCATAATAGATTTTTCGCGCAAGTCAGCCGGTGCGTCAGCTTCATTTTTCAAAACTTTCATAACGTCAACCATTTCCAAAAAGGGTCCGATTCCATTTCCTATCGGCTGTTTGCCGTCCGTAATTATCACTTTCACTTTCATCCCGAGCATTTTGCCTATTTGTAAAAATCTGCTTTTTAAATGTTGTGCGTGTGCAGAATCTATAATTTTCACTCCCGGTCCAACCGGAATATCTATTAAAACATGATTTGCGGAAACCGAATGTTTTTTCGCCATGATTGAAGCGAGCAACATTCCTTCGGGGTCAAGACTCATCGGATGTCTGATTTTTATCATGCGGTCGTCGGCGGCGGCGAGATCCACGCCTCCTCCCCAAACCATAAATCCGCCAACTGTTTTTGCAATTTTCATTAAACGGTGCGCATTTATTGTTACATTTGCGATAGATTCAATGGCATCCGCGGTTCCGGCAGGCGAAGTTATCGCGCGCGAAGAAGTTTTTGGCATTAAAATTCCTGCCGCCGCAACAATAGCTACAACGATTGGAGTTACGCGATTTCCCGGAACTCCGCCGATGCAGTGTTTATCAGCCACAATTTTTCCCGGGAATTCCAATTTTTTACCGTTTTTTACAATTGCGCGGGTAAGCGCCGCAGTTTCATCGTCGCTTAATCCGTGGGAATAACATCCCGCTACAAAATAAGTCATTTCAACGTCCGATAAATTTCCGTGAACGATGTCGTGTACAATTTCATTAAGTTGCGCAGGCGAAAGCCGTTTTCCGTCCAGCTTTTCGCGGATATGCAAAAGTGAACGCGGTTTATCCGCCGCAGTAATTTCAACGAGATCATCTTTTTCAATATTCAGTTTTTCATAAGTTTCCGTAAAAAGTCCGATTTTATGTTTTGGAAATCCGTTTTTCGTAATATCCAAAAAACACGTAACTTCCGACCTATCGCTTTTCAGCCTCACGCGATCACCAACATGCAAATCCATTTTATGCGCTGAATCTTCATGCAGAACCGCAACCGGAATCCCGCCGGTTTTTATTTTTATTTTATACGGTTTTAATTGCATATCTTATATATTTTAACATAAAAGGAGGAGAGCGGTCAATTGCCAGCACGATATTTTTATGGTAGAATGATAGGAACATAAATAAACACAAACACAAACAAAAATGAATTTTGCGACTAAGAAAATCTTTACTTTAATCATTGTGGCGTTTGTCGCGTTAATCCTTGGTTTATTTTTAAAAGCACAGTTTTTCAGAAATGACGAAAAGGCATCGGCGCAAACGATATGCACAGCGCTCACGTATGCTTCTGGAAAAACTTCAACCGAAGGAGTGCCTGTTGACGGCGTTGAAAATTCCGGCCGACTTGATTTTACAAAAGCCGATGCTGATTTAGCGGCATGCGCGTATAAAACAAACTCTGTGACTTCAATAAAAGGATTGGCGTGGAATACGAATTTAGGATGGATGAGTTTTGAAGGCGCCAGTTATTCAACGCTTATCTTTACTGACAGCGGCCGCGTTCGCGGCGAAGCATACGGAACAAATATAGGATATATACACATGGGGTGCGAGAACGGAAACAATTTCAGTTCCAGTTTAGATTGCACAACATCAACCGGCATCAAAGATTACGGAGTTAAGGTCGCGCTTGCCGACAACGAAAACGGCGGTGACTGCGGCACAATGGCCAAAGGCGATCTATACGGCTACGCTTGGACGGAGACGGTGGGCTGGATGAATTTCT
>JBBUCQ010000090.1:0-2974 GCA_038057715.1 Patescibacteria group bacterium
CTTAATTTCGAGCTATTTTGTGCCGGCTGTAATTTTGATTTCAATTTTAACGTTTATTATTTGGCTATTTTTGGGGCCGGAGCCGGCATTCACTTTTGCTCTCGTAAATTTCGTGGCGGTGTTAATTATCGCTTGTCCATGCGCTCTTGGGCTTGCCACTCCGATGGCTATGATGGTTGGAATCGGACGAAGCGCGGAAAAAGGTATTTTAATCCGCGATGCCGCTTCGTTGGAAATTGCGCATAAAATAAACACGATTGTTTTAGATAAAACAGGAACGCTAACACAAGGAAAACCGGCTGTGACGGATGTCATCGGCAAAAAAGAAGAGGTTATAAAAATAGCGGCAAGTCTGGAATCGCGATCCGAACACCCGCTTGGAAAAGCCATAACGGAAAACGCCAAAAAATTGCAGATTGCGACTTATGGCATTGAAGATTTTGAGTCTGTCACCGGAAAAGGAATAACAGGATCCCTTTTAATAGACGGCAAAAAAACTCCGACTGCTATCGGAAACCGCGAACTAATGAAGACGCTAAATATTGACACTCAAGCAATTGAAAAAGATTTGCAAAAACTGGAAAACGAAGGAAAAACCGCAATGATTGTCGCCAAAGATAAAAGCGTAATCGGAGTTATCGCCGTAGCCGATATTTTAAAACCCGAATCAAAGAAAGCTGTAGAAAAACTGAAAAATGCCGGTTTGGAAATTTGGATGATAACCGGCGACAATGAACGAACAGGTCGCGCGATCGCAAAACAAGCGGGAATTGAAAATGTTATGGCGCAAGTTCTTCCTCAAAATAAAGTTGCAAAAGTAAAAGAACTTCAAGCTCAAGGAAAACTGGTTGCAATGGTCGGCGATGGAATAAACGACGCCCCGGCTCTTATGCAAGCCCAGTTGGGAATCGCAATGGGCGAAGGAACCGATATCGCCATGGAATCCGCGAATATAACTTTGATGCGCGGGGATCTAACTCTAATACCGGAAATAATGAACTTTTCACGCAGAATTATGCGTATAGTTAAACAAAATTTGTTCTGGGCGTTTTTTTATAACACCGCTTTTATTCCCGTTGCCGCTGGCGTTTTATATCCTTTCGGCGGTCCGTTACTCAACCCGATTTTCGCCGCGGCGGCAATGGCGTTTTCGTCGCTATCCGTTGTACTAAATTCCCTACGACTGAAAAAATAATTTTAAACCTTCTTTATGCGAAATCCCTTGTCAAAGCCCATTCTGTTCGGAATTTTAAGCGCGGTTTTCCTGTTGGGATTTTATTTTGAGCTTTTGACTTTCATATCCGGCTGGACTTTCGCAAAATCGCAGTTTTATTCATTTTGGCCGTACATCTTAAGTTTAAGTTTCGGATTCGGAATTCAAATCGGCCTTTTTACATATCTAAAAAACGCAATCCATAACGCGGGACAATCGGGGAAAATACTCGCAGTCTCGGGCGGAACTTCCGCCGTTGCCATGATTTCCTGCTGTGCCCATTATTTGGCGAATCTTCTGCCTGTCATAGCAACAACCGGATTTATTTCTTTAATTTCTCAATATCAAATTGAACTTTTTTGGCTTGGGCTGATTTCCAACCTGATTGGGATAATCTATATTTCCCGCAAAATCGTACAGTTTAAAAGCTCAAACGGCGGCACTGTGTAGACAAAATTGAACAAGATGTGCTATCTTGGTGTCCGTTTATGAAATTGGAAAAAATTCTAAGCAGTGAAGATGTCGAAAAGGTTCCGCCCGAAAACCGCACTACTTTCCTGTTTGGTTATAAAAGATGGCTTTTAGATCACGTTAGTTCCGGTTTTCAGCACAGAATTTTTGATTGCCGCCAACAAATTGCAGAGGTATTTCGTCAATACGGCGGCGAAAGGCTTGAATCTACAGCCGAATTATTTGAAAGTCTGACTGCTCCCATTGATTTATTGCAACATGCCCCTCCTGTCCCTGACCGTGTTATAGAATCTCAAAGAAAACATATTTCCCATATTTATACATCTGGAAATGAAAGAGGTCTAACCAACGAAGAAACATCAGCGGTTCACCGCGCCATAGCAAAAAAACACCCGGGAGTAAAAATCGGGAGACATCACCATATTGTGGACTTTAGGGGCTTAGTAGAACTTGCAGAAACAAAACGGGGAAGTGCACAAATATATGGCAATAGATATGACTATCCCGTTTATATATACGCTCCCCTCACCCCTCAACTTGTAAAACAAATTCAAGTTTTGATTACTATGTATCCGGAAATGGAATCACGCATGTTTTATTTAAATGATTCAGCCGGAGAATTAGAGCTTGAACCGATGTCTCAATTTGTCGCTAAATTCCCGGATGAACAATTCAGCCAAGCATTGGCAAGACCGGAAGATTTAAAACTTTTGCGTAAATTTTTTACCACAAAACCGCAGGTCGGAGATATTGTTGCGGGAGTAATAAGAAAGGTTGTAGAGTTCGGCGTTTTTGTGGAATTTTTACCGGGTACGGAAGGTTTAGTACACGTTTCGGAACTGTCTGATTACAGAACCGAGCGCGACCAATTTATGGCAGATGCAAAAGAAGGTCAAAGAATTGTCGTAAAAATTATTGATATGGATGAAAGATCGGGGAAAATTAAACTTTCGGTAAGAGAAGCTAATGAGGGTGTAGAAAAAGGCGAAGTACCCTTATTCACGATTCCGGCTCACCTTAAACTGTTAGTAGGCAACTCCTAAATGCTGTAAAATACAACATTGGAGAGGTACCGAAGTGGTCGTAACGGGACCGCCTCGAAAGCGGTTTGTCTCCGTAAGGAGGCACGAGGGTTCGAATCCCTCCCTCTCCGCCAATTTTTAATGCTGTATTATTAAAAAGGATTGAGCCGAAGTTAAAAATTTGACAAAATAAAAAAGGTCGGGATATTTATTTAATAACTCTAAACTTATGAAACTATCAAAAGTGTTGCACGTTGTTTCTGTTATC
>JBBUCQ010000091.1:0-7490 GCA_038057715.1 Patescibacteria group bacterium
TTAAAAAATATTACTTTGTTCAGTTTGGTGATAAAAATTTTTATGAATTTTTAGTTTCAATAGGACTTATGCCCGCTAAGTCCAAGAAATTAAAGAATTTACAAATACCAGCGGAATATTTCGTTGATTTTTTACGAGGTTGTATTGATGGTGATGGCAATATTAGAGTGTGTCGTCATTCAGAGAGTAAATATCCTCAATTAAAATTACGTTTATTTTCGGCTAGTCCAGTTTTTCTTAAGTGGATACACGATGAAATAAAAAAACATATTGTTATTAATGGCGGTTGGATAGAATATTATAATAGAACTTACATATTAAATTACGCTAAAGCAGATGCCAGAAGGATTTTAAAATTTATTTATTACGATGAAAAAGTAGCGCGATTATATCGTAAATATTTGGTAGCAAGACCATTCTTAACTGATATATAATAGTTACATATGCCCGGGTGATGGAACTGGTAGACATATGCGGTTTAGGACCGCATGCCGAAAGGCGTGGAGGTTCGAGTCCTCTCCCGGGCACCATAGAAATCAAGTGAGCTCTGCGGCATGCGGCGAGCGCCCCCTGTCATGGGAGCGAGCCGGATGCCGCAGTGGCGAACGCAGATTTCTTTTTTTCTTTTTAAAAAATTGTGCCGTTTATAAATCTATAGTAAAATTAGCCAAGTTCTCATCGGTATTTATTAACTAATTTTTAACAATATGAAATACAAAATCCTTGTTCTCGCTTTCTTGGTGGTATTTGGAATTATGGGAATAAATATTGTATCCGCGAATGCTGTTTCTCAAGGTAAAGGTACGTCTCTTGTCGCCGTTGCATCTAAAAAGAAAGTTGTAAAGAAAAAGAAGAAAGTTGTAAAAAAGGCTGTAAAGAAAACGCCAACCAAGAAAACACCAACAGCGAAGTCTTCAACTTCCAGCGGTCTCACTTTTCACAATGCTGACTACACGGGTCCATTCCCAGCGCCGGAAGGAATAGTTCTGAATGGTACATATGGCGAAGATAAGTTTAAAGAACCAACGGGTAAGGGACAGTATCGTTTTAAAATACAAACTGCGTGGGATAAAGATGTCTCTTGTTTAGATAAAACCCGAACGCTTGTTGGTAGTAAGGGCAAAACATGGGAAGAAGGATATTCCAAGGGGTTTAATATCGGTGTAGCAGCCAAAGAATCACTAATTGTTATATATAATGATATACCTCAAGGTGTTAAAGCCGGTAACTCCTTTTATGATGAAGGATATAAGCTGGGTTACGATATAGGATTTGGAAATGCTAAAGCTCCTCCATATGTGTATGGATGCGATGTTGGCGAAGGATTTGATATAAACGCGTATGATGAGGATGGATGGGAAAAACAACCATTGGATAAACTGCCTGGTTTGAAAGCTTTATATATACCGGCTGAAGGTGCGGGATTATCAGATAAGGATTCCGGTCTTGGTAAAGACGCGATTGCTTTCAGTTTGGGTACTATTAATACGGGATTGAATGCCGGAAAGCCGGACTTTAATATTTCACAGATGGATTTTAAAGAAAGCAAATTGGACGCAGATGAAGCTGATTTGCCTATGTCGGAATTTGCTCAAGCGATTTATAAGGGGCATAAAAATGGTATTGAAAGCAAAGCCGCACTTAAATCAACATGTGTTGTTATGGAGCCCGGGATTGAGGAAGCAACTTATGGGAATAATGCTTTTACTAATATAGGTTGGATTACAACATGTTTGGATGCCGGTAATGAAAATAAATGGGCATATTCCATGTATAGTTTTATGAAGATGCCTGGCGATAAAATATTGATGATTAGTATATCTGTGCCAGGAAGTGTTAAGACCAAGGGAGCTGATTCAACTGATGAAAAAAAATTACCCAGCACTGATTTTATAGAACAGCTGTATTCCAAAATTCAGGTTAAGAAATAGTGCTATAATATCTCCGCTATGGCAAAAGTTTATATTTGCACAGGCGGCTGTAATGGTGTTTCAGAGGTCGCAAAAAATTGCGGTGCGATAGATTGTCCGCATTTAAATCAACCTCTTGAACCCCGCGAGCAGTGCGATTCCTGTGTTAATAAGACAAAACAAGAAGGGCTGACTTGCGCTTGCGATGCGTGTAAAAAAGCATGAAGATTTTTGTTTCAGCAAAGCCGGCCTCTAAAAAAGACGAAGTTGTGCAATTGGACGCGGCTCATTTTAAAGTTTCCGTAAAAGCGCCTCCGCAGGACGGAAAAGCGAACGACGCTGTGGAGAGAGTACTGGCGGAGTTTTTAGGGCTGGCTCCGTCGTGCGTAAAAATAGTCAAAGGCCACACATCAAAAAATAAGATAATAGAAATATGAGTTCTCTGCAAAATCTGAAGCCGCGCGTTTTTTTGGTTCATGGATTTAAAGGGACGCCGAATATTCCGGCATGGTATCCGTGGCTTAAGAGCGAGCTAGATAAGGCTGGGGTGAAAGTTTTCGCGCCTCAATTCCCTAATCCTTCCAGACCAAAACGTAAAGCGTGGATAAAAGTTTTTGAAAAAGAGCTTAGAGGCAATTTTGAAAATGTTATTTTTATCGGGCACAGCCTTGGCGGTCTTGCGATTTTGCGTGCGATTGAAGCGCATAAGACCGATGAGAAAGTTTCAAAGGTAATTATGGTTGGAACTCCGATTAAGTTTTGCGGACGGTCGGAAATTCACGAATTTCTTCCTCCGCTTGATTGGAAAAAATTGCGTCGCCGCGTTAGGCAATTTATTCATATCGTTTCTTTGGACGATCCGTATGTTCCCTATCGCCACGGGATTGAATTTCAGAAAAAATTAGGCGGAAAACTTATTAAGTACAAGAAAAAACGGCATTTTCAGAAACAGAAAAACTTTACTGGAATTATGAAGTTTTTTCCGCTACATTTGTACAGTCTATGAAAGCTTCCAAAATTGTAGAAAAAACCGAGCGCGAAGTTAGGAAAATGGATAAAATTCTGGAAAAGCTGAAACGCGTTGAATTGCAGGAATTTACGAACTATTTGCATTCGCCTTGGCGCATTCTTTGGGCGAATTTTTTAGCTGGCACATCGCGAGGACTTGGCTTTATAATAGGCGTTGCGTTAGTTCTTTCACTGGTTGGTTTTATTATGACGAAAATATTGGTACAAATTCCTTTTGTAGGCGATTTCTTTCAAGCGATGAATATTTGGATTCAGGAAGTTGTAAGCAAAAAGGGATTATAACAGGTAGGTAACGCTATTATGTCATTCGTCCATCTCCACAATCATACTCATTATTCTTTGCTGGATGGTCTTTCCCGTCCAAAGGATTGTGTAAAAATTGCGAAAGAACACGGAAGTCCTGCGATTGCGATAACCGATCACGGCGTTCTTTACGGCGCAATTGAATTTTATAAAGCCGCGAAAGAAGAAGGAATAAAGCCGATTATCGGTTGTGAAATTTATGTTGCCCCAAGTGGGCGTCTTAAAAAAGAAGCGGGCACAAAAATAAATCATCTTACTTTGCTTGCCGAAACGACCGAGGGTTATAAAAACTTGATGATACTCGCGAGCAAGGCCAATTTGGAGGGTTTTTATTATAAACCTCGGGTTGATCATGGTTTGCTTCGCGCTTACAGTAAAGGAATAATCGCTCTTTCCGGCTGTTTAAAAGGCGAAATTGCGGAGGCGATTTTGGATGGGGACGAAAAAAAAGCCGTTGAAATTATAAAAATGTATCAGGAAATTTTCGGGTCGAATAATTTTTTCCTTGAGGTTCAGGATCACCCGCAGATTTCCGATCAAATTCTTGTAAATCAGGCCATTTTTAGAATTTCCAAACTGCACGGAATTCCGGTTGTTGCAACGAACGATAATCATTATTGCAGAAAGTCCGACCATGATGTTCATGATATTTTGCTGTGCATCCAAACCGGAAAAAATCTTCAGGATACCAACCGCATGCATTACACCGGTGATTTCTCTATCCGCCATCCTGATGAAATGAAGGCCGCATTCAGCGATAATCTCGATGCCATTAAAAACACTCTTGAAATTGCGGCGCGCGCCAATGTTGAAATTACTTTTGGGAAAAATTTAATACCGCATTTTTCAACGCCGGATGGAAAACCCCCGCAGGATTATTTGTATGAACTTTGCCAAATCGGTTTAAGGGAAAGATATCCGAATATAACCGATGACATAAAATTACGGCTTGATTATGAGCTTAAAGTGATTCACGAGTCGGGTTTTGATACGTATTTTTTGATTGTCCATGACTTTATAAAATTTGCAAAAGAACGCGGGGTAATAGTCGGTCCCGGCAGAGGTAGCGCAGCAGGTTCCCTTGTTTCATACTCCCTGAAAATCACGGACGTTGATCCTCTTAAATACGGTCTTCTTTTTGAAAGATTCTTAAATCCTTCGCGCGTTTCAATGCCCGATATTGATATTGATTTTGATGATGAACGCAGAAACGAAGTTTTGGATTATGTCGTAAATAAATATGGGAGAGACAATGTCGCGCAGATTATTACTTTTGGAACAATGGCTTCTCGCGCCGCTGTTCGCGATGTCGGACGGGCAATGGGATATCCGTATAGCGAAGTGGATAAGCTTGCGAAATTGGTTCCTCCGCCGATCCAAGGACGGCATATTCTTTTGGTTGATTCAATACATTCTGATCCGGGATTGAAAAATGCTTATGAAAATGACGCGCGCGCAAAAGCGCTTTTGGACAATGCAACTCGTCTGGAAGGAACGGTGCGCCACGCCGGAACACATGCATGCGCCGTTGTTATTTCGGATAAACCATTAAGCGAGTACACGCCTTTGCAAAAAGCAACCGGCGATGACGAAGGCGTAATCACTCAATATTCAATGAAACCGCTCGAGGATTTGGGGCTTCTTAAAATGGATTTCTTGGGGCTGAAAAATCTTACGATTATCAACGAAACTCTCCGTACCATTGAACGTTTGCACGGTAAAAAAATCGAACTCGCCAAAATTCCTCTGGATGATAAAAAAACTTTTTCATTATTCGCAAAAGGAGGAACAACCGGTGTATTCCAATTTGAATCCGCGGGTATGCGCAGATATTTAAAAGAACTGAAGCCCACTGAAATAAATGACATTATTGCGATGGTTTCGCTCTACAGACCGGGTCCCATGCCATGGATTCCGATGTACATTAAAGGTAAACATGATTCTGCGTCGGTTGTATATATCCATAAATCGTTTGAGCCGATTTTGAAAGAAACTTACGGAGTTGCCGTTTATCAAGAGCAGATTTTGCAAATTGCACGCGAATTCGCGGGTTTCAGTTTGGGTGAAGCCGACATTTTGAGAAAAGCGGTGGGTAAAAAAGATACGAAACTTCTTAAAGGAGAATATGAAAAATTTGTTAACGGCGCCGTTCAAAAAGGACATTCAAAGAAATTCGCCGAAAATGTTTTTGAAAAAGTTATTGAACCGTTTGCGGCTTATGGATTCAATAAATCGCATGCCACTTGTTACGCTCTAATCGCTTATCAAACTGCGTATTTGAAAGCTCACTATCCTGCGGAATTTATGGCGGCTCTTTTAACCGCCGATTCGGGGAATGAAGATAGAATCGTTATTGAGGTGAATGAATGCGAAGCGATGGGGATTTCCGTTTTGCCGCCGTCAATCAACGAATCGCTTGCGAATTTCACCGTTGTTGACGATAAAACCATCCGTTTCGGGCTTAATGCAATTAAAGGCATAGGCGATCAGCCCATAGCTCTTATTATTGAGGCGCGCGAAAAAGGTGGAAAGTTCGCGACTCTGGAAGATTTTTTCAAACGTGTACCGACGTCTGTCGTTGGTAAAAAAATGATAGAGTCTATGTCTTACAGCGGAGCGCTTGATTGTTTGGGCGAACGTAAAGCCATTGCGGCGAGCGTTGAAGAGCTCACGCGTTTTGCCAAATCGGCGCAATCGGGAGCTATCAGCGATCAAACCGATATTTTTGGAATTATGGGGCCTGCGGATGCGGTTGAAATTGTTTCATTTGAACTTAAAAAGGTTTCGCCGGCGACCCGTTTGGAAAAATTACAGTGGGAAAAAGAATTTTTAGGGCTTTTTGTTTCCGGGCATCCTCTGCAGGGGTTAAAAAAATATCTGGCAAAAAAAGCGCATTCCATAGGCAAAATAGACAAACAGCTTATCGGTAAAACCGTAAAATTTTGCGGGCTTATTGTGAAAAATAAAAAAGTTTTAACAAAAGGCGGCGCTTATATGGCGTATTTTACGATTGAGGATTTGACGGGGCGAATGGAGGCTGTCGCGTTTCCGAAAACTTTTCAAGAACACGGCGCATTTATTAATGAAGGGAAAATTGTGATGGTACAGGGAAGATTGGATGATAGGCGCGGATCGGTTCAGTTTGTCGCGGATTCTTTGAAAGATGTCTCTTTGGATTCAATGATTAAAAACGCGAAAAGTGAAAATATGTTTGATGAAAATGAAAAATATATACGTGTGATTGTTTCGGTGGAAGAGGATGATGTAGCCCACGCTGATGCGCCGTATGCAATAGAGTTGACCGACAAAATGGATTCTGCGGCTTTGGAATATATTAAAAAATTGCTTATGGCGAACCGCGGAAGCCGAAAAGTGGTTATAAATATTGATAGCAACGGTAAAAAGCAATCCATTCCCGTGCCGTTCGGAGTGGAAGTAAGTCCGGAACTAAAAAGACAGATTGCTGAAATAGCAAAATGAAGCTAAAATTCATCCGATGTATCGCACTCATACTTGCAACGAATTAAATAAAACCTTTGTTGGTAAAGAAGTTACTCTTTGCGGCTGGGTGAACAGTCGGCGCGATCACGGCGGGCTTATTTTCGTTGATTTGCGCGACAGATACGGACTTACGCAGATTGTAACCGACCCCAATATTGGAAGTTCGGCGCATAAAATTTTGGACTCTGTGCGTGGCGAATATGTAATACAAATTCACGGGAAAGTGCGACCGAGGCCGGAAGGAATGAAAAATCCGAAGTTGAAAACCGGTGAAATTGAAGTCATTTGCGATAAGATAGAAATTTTAAATGAGTCCAAAACTCCGCCTTTTGAAATTGACCGCGATATTGATGTTAACGAAGAACTCCGTTTGAAATATCGTTATTTGGATTTGCGGCGCGAAAGAATGAAGAAAAATTTAGAAATCAGGCACAAAGCCATAAAATTCATCCGCGATTATCTTGATAAAGAAGATTTTTTGGAAATTGAAACCCCTATTTTGATTAAAGGAACGCCGGAAGGAAGCCGCGAATACATTGTGCCGTCTCGTCTTCATCCCGGGAAATTTTTCGTTCTGCCTCAATCTCCCCAGCAATTAAAACAGCTTTGCATGGTTGCCGGTCTCGATAAATATTTTCAAATTGCGCGGTGTTTTCGCGATGAAGATCAGCGCGGAGATCGCCAGCCTGAATTTACCCAATTGGATTTGGAAATGTCGTTTGTGGAAGAGGGAGACATTATGGATTT
>JBBUCQ010000092.1:0-6905 GCA_038057715.1 Patescibacteria group bacterium
AGGACGAAATATGACCGGCGGATGTTTTATTTTTCTGGACATGTTTCTACTATCATTATACCCTGTTTTCATTCATACCTCAACGCCTCAATCGGGCTCTTTTTTGCCGCCTGCCACGCAGGATAAATTCCAAAAACCAGACCGATAACGGTTGAAACAATCAGTCCGAGCCCCGCCGCAAAAAATGGGAAGGAAAATTTCCAATCCAGTTCAACAACTTTGGTTAATATCAAAGAAGCTAAAAACGAAAATCCGCTACCGAGCAAAATTCCTATGATTCCGCCTGCCGCGGTCAGCAAAATCGCTTCCAGTAAAAACTGCGCAAGAATATCAAAGTCGGTCGCTCCAATTGCCTTGCGTAAGCCGATTTCGCGCGTACGTTCAGTCACCGAAACAAGCATAATATTCATAATTCCAATGCCCCCTACTATTAAAGACACTGCCGCGACGGCAACCAAAAATAAAGTAAACGATGTCATAATAACTCCGAGCCTTTCCGCCAAATCCGCCTGGGTTTCAGTGTGAAAATCATCTTTATCGGGGTTCGTAATTCCGTGCGAATTGCGAATGGTGGTTTCAATATCGCTTACAGTTTGTTTAATATTTGATTCTTCGTCGGCTTCAATTATAAAGCGGTGAAAATATTTAATTCCTAAAATATATTGTTGGGCGGTGGTGTAGGGGATGATCACAACTTCATCGAAATTAAAAAACGAAACCTGACCTTTTTTAGGCAAAACTCCGACTACGCGAAAGTTTTTCCCATTCATTTTTATGCGTTGATTAAGGGCTTGCGAATCGCCAAAAAGCTCTTTTTTAACGGTGGATCCGATAACCGCTATGTCGGCTCTGCCGGAAACTTCTTCATCCGTAAAAAACACGCCTTCGTTTGGATATAAATCAAAAACGGAACTCATTAAAGGAGTCGCTCCGAAAACGGTGAGCCTGTATGTTTCGCCCCGATACATTCCGCTCGCTCCGCCGAAAATAATCGGCATTACGCTTTTTGCGGTCGGCACATTATTTTTTTTCTTAAGCAATTCAAAATCTTTTTGCTTGAGAGAGTCCCCCAAAATTTGCGCCGCATCGCTCGGTCCTTTCGGCTGGCGTCCCGGCATAACCACAATTGTTTTTGACCCCATGCCTTGGAGCTGTCCCAGAATTAAACTTTGCGCGCCCTGACCAAGCGACATCAAAAGAATAATCGCGGTAATTCCAATCACGATTCCGAGTACGGTTAGCATTGAGCGTGATTTATTCGCTTTTAGCCCTTTTGCCGCCGTACTGATAATCTTAAAAAGTTTCATAAATTATTTTATAAATTCCCCGCGCCGTTCCGTGACTGCGTGGTCGCCTTCCATAGCGCCATCTTTGAGAGTAATAATTCTTTGCGCATATTGAGCGGTATAAGTTTCATGAGTAACTAAAATTATTGTATGTCCTTTTTCATTTAGTCCGCGAATTAAATCCATAATTTGTCCGCCGGATTTTGAATCCAAATTTCCGGTCGGCTCATCGGCAAAAATTACGCTCGGATTATTTATAAGCGCGCGCGCAATCGCGACCCTTTGTTTTTCGCCTCCGGATAATTGAGAGGTTTCGTGGCTTACACGATGCGAAAGTCCGACTTCTTCTATCGCTTTTAAGGCCAGCTTATTCCATTCCGATTCCGAAACATCCGAATACAAAAGCGGCAATTTTACGTTCTCCAAAACGGTCGTCCTCGGCAAAAGATTAAACATTTGAAATATAAACCCCATTTTTTTATTTCTTACGGACGCAACTTCGGCCGGCAAATAATCGGCAAGAATTTTCCCGTCAAAAATATAATCTCCGGCTGTCGGCGGATCCAAAAATCCCAAAACATGGAGAAGTGTTGATTTTCCGGAGCCCGAAGGTCCCATAATCGCAACAAATTCTCCGCGTTCAATACCAAAAGAAACTCCGCGCAAGGCGGGAGTTTCCGTCTGGCCCAGGCCACCCTCTCTGGCTTCGCCATTCACCTTGTCGCCGTCGCAATAAATTTTTTCTATATTTTTTAATTCAATGATCGGCATACTAGTCTTCTTTTACGGAAGTCACAACCTTGTCATTTTCGTTTATTCCTCCGATAATTTCAACGCTGCCGTCCGATCCTTTCAAGCCTGTTATTACGGGAACTTCTTTCATTTCTTCTTTTCCTGTTTCTCCAACAAGCACGCGCACGAATTTCTCTCCATTTTTTTCTATAACGGCTCTTTGAGGTATGTTGATTGCATTCTCGGCATGTGCGGTTTCAATATCAAGATTTGCAGTCATTCCGGATTTAAAACGGCTGTCTTGCGAATCCAATTTTAAAACGGTTTTATAAGTTGCGACGCCTTCTGTCATTGTTTCAGCCGGATCAATAGAGGCTACCGTAGCCGTAAACATAACATCATCTCCGTACGCATCCAGCGTTATGCGAGCCAGATTTCCCGTTTGAATTTTCGCGATATCAGCCTCCGGCACAAAAGCTTCAATTTTAAAATCTTCGTCTGAAATTACGAAAATTTGCGGAGTGTTCGGAGACACTGTTTCCCCGGTTTCAATTTCCACTCTCGTAACGGTTCCGCCAATGGAAGAAGCCAAGGATACTTTATTAAGTTGAGCCGCAACATTTTGTTTACTTGCTTGAGCTTGCGCAATTCCGGCTTTTTGAAGTTTTATATTCGCTTGTGCCTGTGCTACCAAAGCGGTTTGCGCATTAATTTGCGTCGGTAAAGCGCCAGCTTGTTTTAAATTTAATTCGGTCTGCGCCAAAGAAAAAGAATTTTGCGTATTATTCATTTGGGTTTCAGCCGCAGTTAGAGAATTTTGATTCGCTATTTTCTGTAAAGAAATAATTTGGCCTTGATTATTAACATTGGAAATTGCGGTATTGATACTTGCGGCAGCGGCGATCAAATTGCCTTTATAAGAAGACAACGTAGAGAGAGGCAGTCCGACGGAAGCAACCAGAGTATCGTCCGTTCTTGCCACAAATTTTTGAATTGTAGCAAGGTGGTTTTTTGCTTTGTTTAGGGCATTTTCAAGGGTATAGGGATCCGAAAAATTATTCAAAAAATCCAAATCTTGCTTAAATGATTTTAATGCGACTCCCGCTAAAACACGCAAAGATTCCGTATCAATTTCCGCTTGCTGATCCGCAACCAAGAAAGTAATTTGAGGGCTTCCACCGCCGTAAGTTGCGACCATTTGTTCTATTTGTTTATTTAAAGCATCGTCCGCTTTTGTATAAGCATCGCTTAAAACGTCCTTGGTATCTCCGTAGGCGTTTTGTAAATCAATGTCCGCTTTTTGCGTTACATTTGTAAAATTTTTCTGCGCATCGGAAAGAGATTGGACAGCCGACTTAACTTTTGTTTGCGCCAATAAAATTTCTTCTTGCCTGCTTCCGTTTTTTAATTCTTCCAACTTTGCGACTTGAGCGGCGAATCCCGCGTCGGCCTGTTGTAGTTGTGCGTGTGCCGCATCAACGGAGGCTTTCGCTTGCGCCAATTGTGCCGAGATATCGGAATGTTCAAGACTGGCCAAAACAGTGCCCGCTTTTACTTTATCTCCAACTTTTACAAAAATTTCCGAAACTTTTCCGCTTTTTTCAAAAGCATAGCCAATATGGCGTGATGCCTTTATTTTCCCCGTTACACTGACTTCCTGAATCAATTCGCCTTTTTTAGCGGTAATAAATTCGTACTGCGGTTTTTTTTCACGGCTGAAAAATAAGTATCCCCCAACTATCGCCAGTATAAGGAGAGGAATTCCGACGTATTTCAATATTTTAACCATAGGTGTGTATTTTACACAGTTCGGGCAATCTGTCAAGGGTTATGTAAAAACTAAACCAATGTAATGAGGTTACAGTTTAATTACCAAGTCACACTAACAATTATTCGTGTCGGCAGGAGGTTTTGTAGTACCCAATGAACAATCACACGCAAACCCGTATACAGGATGTTGGTCATCGTTTGCGCTGGGATTACCAACAACAGGAATGTCAGCGATGGCTTTTCCTATTTCTCTACGTGTAGCGCCAATACGCCAACGTAAAACATATGAAGCAACTTTTGCCAAAACATCGAGTGGAGCATTTTTGTCTAAATCTTCTAGAGCTTTTTGTCCTCTTTCTAGGGTTCCCGCTTTTCTCTGCAGTTCTACTTTATATACTTCCTGCAATATTAATCCTATACAATTCATATGCTAGAATTATAGGCAAATTAAAACTTAAGTCAAGTTGCTGGATTATGATATGCTTAAAAAGTGAATAAAAAAACTATATTACAGGTTATTTATGAGGATTCTTACCTGTTGGCTGTCGCCAAACCGCCGCGAATGGCAGTGGTTCCGGCCAAAGATATTCCGCTTTCAGCGACCGTTTTGGGGAAAATTCAGAGTCAATTTGAAGGGGCTGATTTTAAACCATACATCTTACATAGGCTTGATTATGAAACTTCAGGCGTGCTTTTAGTCGGGAAATTTGAACGCGATAGACAGATATTGGAAGGAATTCTTGGAGATTCCAGTACGCGGAAAAAATATATCGCGCTTGTAAAAGGCGCGGCGAGGAGCGGAACGATTTCCTTGAAATTAAAAGCGAGGGAAGGCAACGAGCAAATTCCTGCCCGAACGGATTTTAAAGTTTTAAAAGTTTTCCGCACAAAAGACGCACCCATTTTTTCTTTAGTTGAAGCGGATATTAAAACGGGGCGAAAACACCAAATCCGCCAACATTTTTCTCTAATCGGACATCCGGTGATTTTGGATAGAAAATACGGCGACCATCACTTAAATAGACAATTCAGATTGCGTTTAAGGCTTGGTAGATTATTTTTACATGCGGCCGAAATAGTTTTTACGCATCCTTTTCTTAAAAAGGAAATAAAAATCACGGCAAAACTTCCGCCCGATTTGCAAAGTGTTTTAAAAAAGCTAAACTTCGCTCAAGCCAACTTATGAAAAAGTTTTTATTGATTTTTTTGCCGCTTGGATTTATTGCTTTTGCCGCAATCATCATATTAAATTTGCCGCAAAAAGTTGCGCAGAAAATTCCGGGGAATTTTCAACTCTCTAACGTTTTGCAGTCTGAAAATTTCGTGAAACCGGCGCCGGATACCGAACTTTGGATTCCTATTTTGGTCTATCACCGCATCGGTATAGCGCCGCGCAACGCCGGAAGTGTTTATAAAAGTTTAACGATTGAACCGGAATGGTTCGAAAAGCACCTCCAATATTTAAAAGAAAATAATTTTGAAACCGTAAAATTTTCCGATGTCGCTGAATTTTTTGAAACGGGGAGGCCTCTGCCTATAGCGGTTGGCAAAAAACCGATAATGATTAATTTTGACGACGGCTATAAAGATTTTTACGAAAATGCGTTTCCGATTCTGCAAAAATACAACATGGCCGGTACGGTATTTATAATAGTTAAGTCAGCTGGCAACGGCACATATATGAACTGGGATCAGTTAAAAGAAATTTCCGCGGCAGGAATTGAAATCGGCGCGCACACAATGTATCACCCTGCCTTAACGGCTTCAAAAAAAGCAAAATGGGAGATTGAGGAATCAAAGCGCGAGCTGGAAGAACGCCTCGGCGTGTCGGTTACAGCTTTTGCGTATCCGTCAGGCAAGTGGAATTCGTACATTGAGGGGCTCGTAAAAAATGCCGGATACAAATCCGCGCGCTCATTTACAACCGGCAACGGAATTTCTCTAAAAAATCTTTTTCATATTCCCGTTGTACGCGTGTATGCGAATGTTGGTTTGGAAAGATGGAAAAATCAGCTGTATAAACCAATTTAGCAGATCGCTAACGACTTGCTTGACGAAACGATAAAACGCGTGATACTATAGACTATAGAATGTCTGATTCAAATAAAAGACTTGATGGAGGTCAAGTATCTGAAGCCTCAACCTCGCCAACAGCCGAAGCACGCCAGTCAAAAGTAACAGACGGTATAGTAACCGCTGTTCAAGCAACGGCAGAAGCGGTAGGTGGGGCAGTTGCTGAAGAAGAGCAGGAATCGTTTAAGCAACAACTTAATTTTCAAGGTTTCACTTTATTGAAAGCAGGTGAAGTGAGGAAATTTAATATGCTACGTGATGAAAATCCAACATGGTATCCTGATTTTTCGGGGGTCAACAACTTTTTCGACGTAGGAGTTAACCTTTCTGGAATCAACCTTAACGGAGTCAATCTTTCCGGAGCTAATCTTTTCAGAGCCAATCTTTCCAGAGTCGATTTTTGCACAGCAGATCTTTCCGGAGCAGATTTTTTAAAGGCCAAATTTTTCATGACCAGCCTTTACGTTGCCAAACTTTCCGGAGCCAAAAATTTAACACCTGAACAGTTGAGCGGTACGTTTTTATTCAACGCGAGAATAGACGCAAGCCAAAAACCTCTTTTAGAAAAAGCTTCAAGGTTGATAATGGAAAGTATAGAAATTACAGATAAGTAATTTCACGTTGCCCTCTCCACATACTCTCCCGTTTCCGTATTCACCCTAACCGAATCTCCTTCATTTATAAAAAGCGGAACCTGTACAACCAATCCTGTTTCAAGTTTTGCCGGTTTGCTTCCGCCTTGAGCTGTATTTCCCCGTACTCCGGGTTCTGTTTCAACAACTTTTAAAGCGACTTTTACGGGCAGTTCAACCCCGATCGGTTTGCCTTCGTATTTTGTAACTATCGCATCTTCGCCTTCTTTCAAATAATGAGCTGAATCTCCAAGCATATCAAATGGAATTGAAAATTGATCAAAAGTCGCCGAATCCATAAAATACGCGCCATCGGCATCCTTATACATATACTGCGCGCGCAAACGTTCTATTTCAACAAATTCAAAATTTTCTCCGGCGATAAAAGTTTTATCAACAACTTTCCCGCTCA
>JBBUCQ010000093.1:0-5961 GCA_038057715.1 Patescibacteria group bacterium
ATTCTTTCCGAAGGCAAAGAAGACCGGCTTGAAAAGGGAAAGTCGGCAATGGTGTACGCGGTGATCGGTCTCGTTATTACTTTTATGGCGTTTATTATTGTTAGTTTTGTTCAATCAATATTTTTCTAAAAATGACAAAAAAAAACCTACATTCGGTATTCTATGCCGCCTCAGCGGCACCCCCCGCTCAGCGGGGTGGCATTCCACATTCTGTTCTTAAACGCGGGATAGCGGTTCTAATTCTTTTGATTTTATCGGTATTTTTGGGAGCTCCAACGGCGTATGCTGTGGAAAACGAAAAATTGCGCGTTTATTATTCGGAGCCCATTGGCGCAGGCGAAAAAGTTTATCATTTTACTGCGTGTAATTGGGTTAGGGCGTATGCGCCGCTGGTTTGCAGTGAAGACAACGCAACAATATCTCCGCAATGTAAATACAAAGAAGGGGATAAAAAAGGCGAAGTAAAAAAAGGCACGAAAATAATGGGGTGTACGCACGAAGAAGATGATGCAAGTAAGTATGAAGATAATGCAAAAATGTATTTAAAAGCGGATGTTGACAAATATGATAATGGCAAATGCAAAGATGACCCTACATTGCAAGATTATAAATACGGTCCGGTTTGGGCGATAGTTGATAGTTCTATAACCCCCGATCAGCCGTCTAAATGGACAATGAAAGGTACTGTCGTGGTAGAAGGTAAAAATGAAATACCGATGGATGATATTGTTGAAAAAATTTATAAAGGTGGAGAGGCATATCCATTTTTCAAAACCAACCTTTGTGCGACATGGGATGTGGTTCCCGAATTTGCAATGTATGACGATGATACTGCTAAAAAAACCGTAAAGGTGGATGGGAAGGATTTGAATATATTAAAAGATATAATAAAACCTGAAGGTGAAGCAGGTGAATTAATTGATAAAGGTTGCAACAACGATAATACTGAAGTAGCTTATCCAATTGTCACGGGTAATGGCGCTTCTCCTATACCCCTCGTCCATTGCTCCCTCGTTGAACGGATCACAGGAGACACCGGCACCGATATTTTCAGCCAATATGTCGGCGCGCTTTATAAATGGGCGGTGGGGATTGTCGGAATCGTGACAGTTTTAATTATGGTTGCGTCCGGCATTCAAATTTCCATGGCGGGCGGAGACAGCGCGAAAATAGACAGCGCAAAAAACCGCATAATGCAGTCAATAATCGGGCTTGTGATATTGTTTTTAGCGGGATTGATTTTGTATACGATAAATCCTGGATTCTTCACGGGATAGTAAAATTAAATATAAAAAATTATGAAAAATAGATTCCCACATTCTGCATTCTATCCCGACGCTTCGGTCGGGATCCCGACTTTACGTCGGGACATTCTACATTCCATTTTTGTTGTAGCATTGATTTTTGTTTTTGCGATATCGCCTGTTTTGTTTTTCAGTCAGACTGTGTTTGTGGCGATGGCGGCGCCTGCGAATGAGGACACCACAGTGGCGGAAGCAGAACAAAACGATGTAAAACCCGCCGTAATTCCGTGCACGAAAAATCTGCCGTGCATACAGCCGGGAACGCAAAGCCAAGGAGGAGGCGCCATTAGAGAATACATTCTCGGAACATTCGGAGTTAAGTTTTTAACCGGCTTTTTGGGGCTTGTAGCCGCGACTTCCGTCATTTTTATAATTATCGGCGGACTCCAAATGCATCTCGCTTTCGGCAACGACGAAGCCGTCGGAACGGCGAAAAAAACTTTGACTTGGGCGATCGTCGGTCTTGTGATAGCAATATTATCAGTGGGAATAGTAAGAATTATTTCAAGCATTAATTTATGAATTACATATTTTTAAAAAGAATTTTTACGGCTTTGATTTTTACGGTTTTGATTTTCGTATCCGCGCCGCAAGCGTTTGCGGAGAATCCGTCTCCGAATCCTGTAGATGCAATTCTGCCGCAGGATTTAGTCGGTTCAAGACTTGCTCCAGACCAAAAAGTTTTGCCGACAGGTGATTTCAGAACTTCAATTATTCCCAAAGCCATAAAACTCACTCTCGCTCTTGTCGGCACAGTCAGCGTCATAGTCTTTGTTTATGCCGGCGTGATGCTTGTGATCTCGCAAGGCAATGAGGACGAGATTAAGAAGTTCAAAGAAATGATAACGTGGTCGCTTATAGGTTTGGTTTTTATAGTAGCTTCTTACGCGATAGTTACGGGCATAATGACGCTTGTTTTTAAATAAATTTACTTATGAAAAGCATTAAAGTTTTTTTGTTCTCGGTGATTATTGTTTCTTTATTTTCTGTGGCAATTCCGGCTACGCTCGCGGTGGGAGGAGTTAAAATTGACCCTTCGTATCATCCTTTGAATGCGCCTACGATAACCGGAGAATCAGCGAAATCGGAAATAGAAAAATCACTAACGGTAGATGAATCTCGCGTGCAATTTTTTGCACGCATAGTTAGTGTTTTACTTGGAATTGTCGGAATCATCGCAGTGTTTTCTTTGATAAGTAACGCATGGTGGCTTGCCGCATCAGCGGGGCAAGAAGAAGCTCTTACTCAACGTAAAAAAGGGCTTAAATGGGCGATTATAGGTTTGATTTTGGTTATTTTGTCTTATTCAATTATTCGCTGGATCATTTCAATTCCGTTTCAGGCGGATGAAGCGCCGGCACCACCGTCTCCAGCAACTCTTGATAAAATGTCTGTTCCGGAAGGTAAATTAGAACCTGGCAGTACTCCTTCCGTAGAAGAATTAAAACAAATGGATAAAGACGAATATTTTCAGAAAGAATCAAAAGATGATAGTTATAATGCAAATGATGAACAATTAAAAGGAACACCTCCAGAGGGAACAAAATCAGAGGATTTATTGCAATATGAATCCGAGATATATCAGAGTCAAGAAAAATTTCATGTTGGCGAAGGACCTGCTGTACCGAATGAAGGTCAATTTTCATTACCGCCAATGAAATAGAGATGTGACATTTGTTATTTCAGCCTCGGAAACAGCGGCTCAATTTTTTTCAAACTCACACCTTCTTTTAATCCTCCCCAGCCGATATTATCCGGATATAATTTTTTGCTTCGTTCAGCGGGGCAATTCAGCGCATTTTGTATTTTTTCCGCGGTCTGCGGCAAAAAAGGCAGAATCATCATGCTTGCGTGACGCAAAATTTCCAAAAGGTGATATAAAATTTTCAAAACCTCGGTCGGATCTTTTTTCGCAAGCTCCCACGGCCGTTTTTCATCAATATATTTATTCGCAAAACTTAACATGGCAAAAACGCTTTCAACAGCGGCTTTTAAATTAAACTCATCCATAAAAGCCTGATATTTTTTCCATGTTTCCAAAACTTCGTTAACTATGCCCTCTTCTTTTGAAACGGCGGGAACTTTTCCTCCGCTGTATTTTTCAACCATTGTAATAACTCTGCTCGCAAAATTCCCCAAATTGTTCGCAAGTTCTCCGTCATAAAGCGCTTCAAAACGGCTAACGGAAAAATTTCCGTCGTCTGTCGTCGGAATTTCCCTTAATAAATAATATCGCAAAGCTTCAGTCCCGTATTTTTCTCCAACTTCAAAAGGATCAACGACATTTCCGAGAGATTTGCTCATTTTTTGTCCTTCGGAAGTGATATATCCGTGCACATAAACCGCTTTAGGCAGAGCCACTTTCGCGGCCAAAAGCATTGCTGGCCAAAGTCCGGCGTGGAAACGTAAAATATCTTTTCCTATTAAATGCACGCAATCCGGCCAGAATTTTTTAAAAACTTCTCCTTCGTGTTCGTAATCAACTGCAGTTATATAGTTGGATAAAGCGTCGCACCAAATGTACATTGTTTGCGTAGGATCAGAGGGAACCGGGATACCCCACGAAAGCGCTTTTGAAGGTCTGGAAAAACTAATGTTTTTTTTCCCGACAATGCTATCTTCTATTAAATTCAGCATTTCCGTTTTGCGCGATTCCGGAAGAATTTTCAATTCTCCTTTTTCTATAGCCGCTTTCACTTGAGGTAAATATTTACTGTAATTGAAAAAATAATTTTCTTCGCTGAAAAATTCCGGAGGTTTTTTATGATTTGGACAATTTCCGGCAACAAGATCTTTTTCCGTTATATAAGCTTCGCATCCGACGCAATATAAACCTTCATATTTTCCTTTATAGAAGCCGTCGTCCGCCGCAATAGCGCGCCATAATTTTTGCGCGCCGGCTTTGTGTCTTTCTTGCGTTGTGCGAATAAAATCGTCGTTTGAAATGTTTAAGGCTTTGGTGAGTTTTTGAAATTTGCCGGAATTTTCGTCGGCCAGTTGTTGCGGAGTTAATCCCGCTTCGCGACTAGACTGAACCATTTTCATTCCGTGTTCATCGGTGCCGGTTAAAAAATATGTTTCATCGCCAATCAGCCTGTGATAGCGCGCAAGACAGTCTGCCTGGACAAGTTCCATCGCGAATCCTATATGGGGTTGTGCGTTGGTATACGGAATCGCAGTTGTGATGTAAAACTTAGCCATTACAGATATAGAATACTTCTATTCCACAGTTCTGTACAGGGCGTAATTGAAGACAGGCAGAGTTTTTTCGCGGTCTATTTGCGCATTAATGCTTTGTTTTGTTTCATTGGAAAATCCGTCCGAAGATATTTTAATATACGGCAATGTCATGTGAGGAATTCCGTCTTCCGATCTTTCAATAATGCGGTAGCGGATATTTGCGATTTTTTTCTTATCGGCGGTAGAAAGAGAGCTGGCGATTAAATCTATATTGGCAACATTGCTTAAAACCAAAAAGTTTTGCGTATGTTCTTGCAGAAATCTTTCAATCGGGAAATTTTGAGCGATATTGAATTCTTGCATGCCGCTTTGCGACGTTACGCGTTCGTAAAATTTTGCCGCGTTGTAGCACTTGGATTCGGTTCCGAAACAAGTCGGACTCATAGCCGAATTCCCTTTATCCGCAGGCAAAAACTCGCTTATCACTTCCATCGTTCCGTCGGAGGCTATCCCGAAAATTTTCACTCGCAAGATATCCAAATCATCATCAACATATCCGCCCGCGAGTTTTATTTCCGGCGCAAAATAATAATCAACGCTGAAATGTTTTACTTTATCTATGGGAATTGTAATTGACGCGTTCAGGGGAAGGGAGGCGAATGAATCTTCCGGCAATTGAATTTCAAAAGGCTCTTTTACGGGAATTTGAGAAGACAGCGCTGAAATTCTATATTGATATTTTAAATTTTGCCCTTCAACTTCAATTTCTTTTTCAGTTTCAAAGCCCGGCTGATTTGAATAAATTTCGTTTAGAGCGCGTTCAATTCCGCTTTCGGCAGCGTACCACGCGCGCGTTTTTTCAAGCAAAATCCTGCCATCGCGCAAAGTGCCGATCATAAGATTGTTTACGCCGAGGGCGAGCGTCATAAGCACGCCCATGATTATGATTGCGATTAGAAGAGAGCTGCCTTCGGTGTGTTTTTTATTTTCCATAAGTTCTTGAAGAATAAGTTGTTCTAAAAACGTAACCGTTTATTTTTAAAAGTATTGTTACGGACGGCTGAAACTGGAGCGAATCGTCATTTGCATTGACCGCAGAATACGGATTTTTCAGCGGCGAAATGAAAAATTTAAGCTCCTCAATTTTTGATTTTTCCGTGGTCAAAGGTTGCCAGTCCGCCGTGTAAACCCAAGAGAGTCCCGACGGATCGCGAGTTTGTTCTTGAAATAATATTTTCCCGTTTTTTTCTTTAAAAAGAGAGCGTTTTCCGCCATCTTTATTTAAAACTCCGAGCACTTTTTTATCGCCGACATTTTGATTTTCTATGCAGTAAACATCCGTGTCCGGATTAACGCATGAATAATCAATCGCGCCGTTTCGTATTTCGTCCGCCAGAGTATCAAAAACATTCCGTGTTTCACGGTACAGTTTCTGCATGTCATTCGCAGTGTTATTCGCTTTTACAAGCGAAATATA
>JBBUCQ010000093.1:6061-7872 GCA_038057715.1 Patescibacteria group bacterium
GCGAGCGTAAAAGCCGAATTGCGGATTTTGTCCCGCAAGGCGGGAGGATTTTGAGCTTTATTTGTCATTTGAATTTTGGATTTAATTTTTCTCTATTTTACCGCTAATGCGATTGATAAAAATATTGCGCGATAAATAGTTTTTTGATTTTATAGATAACGTTAATTGCGCTGACGAACTTTCCGGCATAAATTCCGCTTCTCCATGCGGCGGCACAAATAAAACGGAAAAAACATCACGATCCATATCATCCAATTGCAATGCTGATAATATAATTTCAGGAGACAGATTTACATCGGAAACGTTTACCTTGGCCGCGCATTTTTGTTTTGAATTTTGGTATTTTGCTTCAATTTTTGTCGGCATTTTACCTTTTTCAAACGTAATTCCTGCGCATTTAGGGGAAGTTCTGCTTTGTTCCCGCAAAGTGTGAAGAAGTGCAACAATCCTGTCGGTTTCGAGGTCAAGAGTCATATTTTGCCGCGCCGCGCTGTAACTTCCGATTCCGAAAACAGCGAGCGTGATGATTATTCCGATTACTATTAAAAGCTCAATCAGCGTGAAAGCGGAAGCAGAATGCAGAATGTAGAATGTAGAATGTGGAGGGCGATTTTTCATTTATACAATGTTTTGTGTTAAGGAAAAAATCGGAGTCAAAACGGCAAGCGCGAAAAATGCAACAGTCATGCCTATTAAAAGTATAAGAGCCGGTCCCAAAACCGTCGTCATATTTTTCAAAGTGTAATCAATTTCTTTTTCAAAATGACCGCCTATTTTTTGCGAAATATCACCGAGAGAGGCGGAATGTTCGCCGATAGCTATCATATTTGTGACCGTTTCCGGAAACAAAAAAGGCGCTTCGTTTAAAGCCGAAGAAAGTTTTCTGCCTTCCTGCACAGCCGCGAGAGCGTCATAAGTTTTTACTCTATATACTTCATTGCCGATCGCATCCGCAGTGAATTTAAGGGCGGTATTTATCGGCAAGCCGCTTTCAACGAGCAAACCCAGCGTATCAACGAATCTCATAATATATATTTTTCTCAAAATGGAGCCGATGAAAGGCAAACGCAATTTTTTGAAATCCCACGCAAAATGCCCCTCTTCCGAATGCGTGTAAATGTGAAAAACAATTCCCGCTCCGATGGCGACAATTAAAACCAACCACCATTTCCCTCCCAAAAATTCTCCGCTTGTCAGCAAAATTTGCGTAGGCAGAGGAAGTTTTAATGAATTCTGCGCAAAAATTTCTTTCATTCTCGGGGCAACGAAAGTCAGCATAATAATCGCCCCGACTATAAGCGAAATAAACACCGCAATCGGGTAAATAAGCGCTCCCTTAAGGCGAGAGATTATATCGTTCTGCCTGTTTAAAGAATCTGCGATTTTAAACAGTGCATGTTCCAAATGTCCTATTGTTTCAGCCGATTTAATTACGCCGCGCTCCGTTTCCAAAAATACATCCGGAAATTTTTCGAGTGTCTGCGACAAAGAATATCCGTGTTCCAGTTCATAAGAAAGGGTCGCTATTATTCTTTGCAAGCGCGAATGTTCCGTCCTTGCCACCAATATTTTTAAAGCGCGGTTTAAAGGAATTCCGGCACGTATCATTGTTCCGAGTAACTCAAAAAAATAAGCTTTCTCTTTTACCGGGACACGGCTTTTGTCTATTAAAAAATCTGAAACTTTCTGAAAAAAGCTTCGTTTTGTGCGGTTTGTTATGCCATATATAAACTCTTCACGCGTGGTTTCGCTTTGTACTTTGGAAAGAAGTTCATCAAGTTTTTGAGATTTGAAATCATTCATCTTTTCTA
>JBBUCQ010000093.1:7972-15865 GCA_038057715.1 Patescibacteria group bacterium
ATAAAAGGCTTGTAAAGAAACGTTTAAATTGACGATGTTAAGCGCCGCATTTCCCGCATTTGAATCGGATCGGGCAAGACTCACGTTTTTAACCGCGAATTTCCTCGCACTCGTTTCAAGCATTTGTATAAACCGAATTATATTGGACGCCGTGCCCGAAACTCCGGTTGATATTAAAATCGATTGGATATCCTCGTTTCGTTGAGGACTGAATGTTATTGCATTAAAAGCAACATCAGCCGTTTTTGCCGTTATATTAAGCGTATTTATGATTACATCTTGTTCAAGTTTTTCCGGAATTGCTTGCGCGAGATCCTTTTTATCAACTTCGCTCATGCTTTCATCCGATTGAATTTCGCCGGCAAGTTCTTTTTCCAAATTACCAATTGCCCCTTCCATGGCAACTGCTGAAGTTTTTAATTCGTTCAATTTATTATTCGCGGGAATAGTGTGAAATATAAAAAGCACAATAGTAGCAACGAGGATCAAAAAGCCTATAAGACCCGTATTAATTTTTGTTTGTGTATAAATCACAAAGATTTAGGATTTAGAAATTAGAAATTCTGCTTCTGATATTGGAAATTTACAGAAAAACTCAAAACCATTTTCCCTTCCGGAGTCAGACTTTTTGAAATGGAAGGCACAAAAACGTGTTTAAAAGACGGTTCGGAATTAAAAGACGTCACCAAAAGCGCAACGTCGGCAAAAGGATCCGGCGAATCCGGTTTCGTTACCGCGCTGGCTGAAATAATCCCTTCTTCACTTCCATTATAAGAGCGTATGGCGATTGTCTTTGGCGCGTTCGCTTCAATTTTTTCAATTATTTTTGACCAGTTAAGTTGGGTCGTTTCAATTTGCTCCAGTTGTTTTTTTATATTTAAAGCGCTGTCGCCCGTTTCTATTTTATTGGCTTTTAATTGAGTTTCCATTTCGGCTTTTTTGTTTGTTAAATCTTGAATTGCCGATTCAATGTAGCTTTGTCTTATTTCAAAATAAACCGAGAAAAGGGCTATGAATATGAATGCGGCGCCGATTGCGATCGGAAACCACTCTCTCTTTTGATTTTGTATTGTTTCTAACATCTGATTATTATACCATTTTCTCCATGAGCCGTAAAGATTTTATAAAGAGGAACGAAAGTTTTAAATGCTTGAAGTGCGGCGAAATAAATCCGCTAGCAGTCAAGAGTTCCCGCAATCATTGCAGGCGTTGTTTATTCTCTTTGCATGTTGATAAAGAGACTCCGGGAGATCGGAAGTCGGATTGCCGCGGTTTAATGGAGCCGATAGGGCTTGATTATAAAGGTAAAAAAGGGTTTATGATTATACATAGATGCGTGGAGTGCGGAAAAGAGATTAAGAATAAGGCGGCGGAAGATGACGAGGTGGCAAAATTTCAGTAATATTTATGCTCACAAAACTTTCCACAATTTTCTCTAAATATATTCAATCCGGCGACACTGCTATCGTCGGCGTCTCCGGCGGTTCGGATTCTGTTTTTTTGTTAAATATTCTTGCGGAATTTTCCGGGCATTTGCCGTGCGAAATTATTGTTGCTCATATTAATCATGGAATTCGCGGGCGCGATGCTGACAATGACGAAAAATTCGTAGAAAATCTTGCAGAAAAATTTGGGTATAAATTTGAATTAAAACGTGTAAAATTGGCGGGGAAAAGCGCTTTGGAAGAGAAGGGCAGGGAAGTACGCCGTGAATTTTTTGAAAAACTCCGGCAAAAATACAACGCGAAATGGATTTTAACCGCGCATACGCAGAACGATAATATTGAAACAATCATTTTTAACTTTTTACGCGGAAGCGGGCTGAAAGGTCTTGCGGGGATGAAAGAGCTAAAAGGCTTTTATTTAAAGCCTTTATTAAGCATTACAAAACCGGAAATTTTAAATTTTTTGCGCAGTAAAAAAATAAAATTCCGCGAAGACAAAACAAATAAAGATACAAAATTCAAACGCAATTTTATAAGAAATAAAGTTCTGCCTTTGTTGATAAAAATAAATCCATCGTTCAGCGGCACAATTTTGCGCAACAGCGCGATTTTTAGAGAACTTGATGATTTTATGAAAATTCAAGCGCGCGATTTTGTAAAACGCCACAAAAATGGAGAGCAGTTATTTCCACTTAAAGAGTATGAAAAACTTCCGGATGCGCTTAAAACCGCAGTGATCCAAGAGGTATTCAAAATCTGTAAAAAAACCGCGTACAATTTATCATCAGTTAAAACGGAAGAAATTCGCGGTCTATTAGCAAGAAAAATCGGAAATAAGAAAATTATCTGTCAGGGAGGAGGTGGTTTTTATCTTAAAAATGGTATTGCAGAATGGCTTGACAAGTAGTAGTATATTACGTAATATTGATTCCTATGAAAAAACCAGATACACCGTCAGATCATTCAGTGGACTTTCGTCATCTTTTGGAAGGTGGCGGACAGCCGATCTTTGAGTCAACCGCTGATATTTTTGATCAAGGAAAGCTGGAACAGGCGGTTGCTAAAGCGGTTAATGAAATAGCGCAAAAAGTAGATGATGCTTTTTTAGCCAAATTGCCGGCAGATATTAATAGTATTTTGTATAGAATTGCGGCAGATCATCAAGCGGATATTCATCAAGTGGCTGCTGAATGGTTGGTACAGCAGGGTTTGTTTATAGAAATTGTAAAACATTTTGGATTGAAATCAGTTGGAGAATTTTCGTCCAACAGCCTAGATGGGTTTATGGCTTTAACTATGAATGGATCATTATTGACCGGAACAACTCCTGCGACAGGTTTGTTACGTGATATCAATTACACGCGTATTCCTTCCAGAAAAGAGAGTTGGAAAGGAGCTGTAGCTGGGAAAATGGCGATATCTGATTTAGACATTGGTCAGCGAGCGACTTTCTCCGGTCGCAGGTCCGATGCCGATAGAAATCCTACCGGATTTACGACTTCACCTTTACGCCAAATATGTGTAATTCCTTCAGGGAGAATGAAAGAATTTGAGTGCATAACGCGCCTAACCCGCGACAGCATGACTTTTACTGTAAGGTAAATTATTTACAGTGATTGCATTTACAAAATAGCCTGAACCAATTTATAGTTTATTGCTTTTTCTTTATGTTTATTCCATAATAATCCACGCTTCTTCAGAAGTTTCTATGGATAAATTTTCTATGATCCCGCGCCCGAAAAGCGGGTTGAGTATGCTTATCATTGTTGCTCTCGTGTTGAGTCTGATTTTTCTGTATTTGGAGCCGAATAAGCCGCAAAAACAAGAAGTTCCTCTTTCAACTTTCATTGAAAATGTAAAAACCGGTGACGTTACGAATGTAAATATAGAAGATAATAAAATTAAATTCGTTTTAAAAGACGGCAAGGAATTTTATGCGATTAAGGAACCCGGCCAGAATATAAACGATATTACGGAGGGAATTTCGCCGGATATTACAAATAAGTTAAAGATTCAGATTGAAGATACGGAATCGTCCAGTTTTTGGATGAATTTGCTGATTTCGGTTGTGCCGTTTTTGTTAATTGTCGGTTTTTTCCTTTTTATGTTCCGTCAGGCGCAATCCGCAAATAATCAAGCTCTTTCATTTGGTAAAAGCCGCGCGAGAGTTTTTGATAAAGAAAAGAAAAAGACGACTTTTGCGGATGTTGCCGGAGTGGAAGAAGCAAAAGTGGAGCTTGTTGAAGTTGTTGATTTTCTAAAAAATCCGGCTAAATATAAAGCGATGGGAGCAAAAATTCCGAAAGGAGTTTTGCTGATCGGCGCGCCGGGATGCGGTAAAACGCTTCTAGCGCGCGCTGTCGCGGGAGAGGCAGATGTTCCGTTTTTTAATATTTCAGGCTCGGAATTTGTGGAAATGTTTGTGGGAGTTGGAGCCTCCAGAGTTAGAGATTTATTTCATCGCGCAAAGCGCAATGCTCCATGCATTATTTTTATAGATGAAATTGATGCCGTTGGCCGCCAGCGCGGAGCGGGTTTGGGCGGCGGACATGATGAAAGAGAACAAACTTTGAATCAAATCTTGACTGAAATGGACGGGTTTGAAACCGATACGAATATAATAGTGATGGCGGCCACAAACAGACCCGATGTTTTGGATCCCGCACTGCTCCGTCCGGGTCGTTTTGACCGTAGAATTGTTGTTGACCATCCCGATATAAAAGGACGCCAAGCGATTTTAGAAGTTCATATAAAAGGGAAGCCGATTAGCCGCGATGTTGATTTAAGTAAGATTGCGCGCCAGACTTCCGGTTTTGTCGGCGCTGATTTGGAAAATTTGCTGAACGAAGCGGCGCTTCTTGCCGCGCGGTATAATAAAAAGAAAATCGGCATGCGCGAAGTTGAAAAATCAATTGAAAAAGTTTTAATGGGACCGGAGCGCAAATCAAAAGTCATGTCTAAAAAAGAAAAAGAAATTACCGCATATCACGAAGTTGGGCATGCGCTTGTTGCGAAAATGTCGCCGGGTTGCGACCCTGTTCATAAAGTTTCAATTATTTCTCGCGGCATGGCTCTTGGGATGACTTGGTTTATGCCGGAAGAAGATAAACATTTATATGCAAAGTCAAAATTTGAGGCGGAACTTGCGTCGCTTCTCGGCGGTTATGTTGCCGAAGAAATTGTTTTCGGGCGCGAAAATGTCACGACGGGCGCTTCAAACGATCTTGAAAGAGCTACTGAAATTGCGCGAAAAATGGTTACAATGTACGGCATGAGCGATTTGGGACCCGTGATTTACGGCGATCATAATCGTGAGGTTTTCTTGGGTCGCGATTTCGGTCATGTTAAAAATTATTCGGAAGAAATTTCCGCGAAAATTGATGCTGAAATTCACCGTATAATTTCGCAGGCATACGATAAAGCGAAAGAAATTTTAAATAAATGCAAAAAGCATCTGAATGAAATTGCGCAGGTTTTGCTTGAAAAGGAAACGCTTACGCGCGAGGAATTTATGGAATTTTTTAATACGGAAAAACCTTCTTCTCAACCGGTTTTGATTACCGTAAAAGACATAAATAAAACTTCTAATTAGCAATTCTTCCCTCATGGCTATTTTAAAAAAATCAACTTCGCAGAAATCCCAGACAAAAGTCGTTCCTGACGAAAAAGACATATTGAAAAACTTCGTTAATGAGGCTGAAACTTCCGAGGCGCGTGAAGAATTTTTTAGCGGCGATTCAAAACAGGAAGACGGTCAACTTGCTCTGGATGTTTTTCAAACGGCTGATGAAATTGTAGTGGTAGCCCCTGTTGCAGGTGTTACGCTGGACGATATTTCAATAAATATAACCGATGATATTTTAACCGTCAGCGGGAACAGAAATTTTCAGTTTAAAGCGGAAGAGGCGGATTATTTTACGCAAGAATGTTTTTGGGGAAAATTTTCGCGATCAATAATTTTGCCTGAAGGAATTGATGCGAGCCGCGTTTCAGCATCGTTTAAAAATGGAATTTTGACGGTCAGAATTCCAAAAGTTGAAAAAATCCGCACCAGAATGGTAAAAATTAAAGAAGAATAGTAAAGCCTCCATTATGAAAATACGAAAAGCAGTTTTCCCGGCCGCCGGTTTCGGAACCCGATTTCTTCCGGTCACAAAAGCCCAACCGAAAGAAATGCTACCGATTGTTGATAAGCCGGTGATTCAATATTTGGTTGAAGAAGCTGTCGCGTCCGGAATTGAAGAAATAATTATTGTTACGGGCCGTGGAAAGCGTGCGATTGAAGATCATTTTGATTACTCTTATGAGCTTGAACAAACGCTTGTTGAGCGTGGTAAACGCGAATTGATAAAAGAAGTCCGCGCGATTGCCGAAATGGCGAAATTCATTTATGTGCGCCAGCCAAAACCTCTAGGCGACGGGCATGCGATACTTTGTGCGAAAGAAGTGATAGGAAATGAACCTTTCGCAGTGCTTTTTGGTGACGATTTGGTGGATTCACAAGTGCCCGCGTTGAAACAGCTGATAGATATCTACGAGAAAAAACATGCGCCCGTTATAGCTCTTGAGAAAATAGACAAAAAAGATTCAAAAAAATACGGGATTATAGAGCCGGAAAAAAGCGAAGGTAGGCTTCATAGAATAAAAAGCTTGGTAGAAAAACCCGCATCAAACGAAGCCCCGTCTAATTTGGCAATAATAGGAAAATACATTTTGACTCCGGAAGTTCTAGAGGCGCTGGAACGCGTGCAGAGCGGGAAAGACGGTGAAATTCGTCTGATAAACGCTTTTCAGCTTTTAACCGGCAAAATGCCTCTATATGGTTATGAAATAGAGGGTAAGCGCTATGACACGGGCGATAAATTGGGTTTTTTGCAGGCTACCATTGATTTTGCGCTTAAACGTAAGGATCTCGGGCCTGCCTTCGAAAAGTATATGAAAGACCTTTTCTGCAAGCCTAAAAAATGATAGAATATAAAGAAATATGAAAATACAATTTTTTGGAGCGGCGAGGGAAGTGACGGGAAGCAAACATTTAATTGAAGTTAACGGCAAGCGGATTTTTCTTGATTTCGGCATGCATCAGGGCAAGCGCGAGGAATCAAACGAGAAAAATAAAAAGCTTCCGATTCCTGCCAATAAAGTTGATGCCGTAATTTTGTCGCACGGGCATATTGATCATAGCGGAAATTTGCCGATACTTGTTAAGGCCGGATTTAAAGGGCCGATTTATGCGACACATGCAACACGCGACATCTGTTCGTTTATGCTACTGGATAGCGGTTTTATACAAGAGCGTGAAGTTGAATTTTTAAATAAGAGATTTGCAAAGAAAAAAAAGCCGTTAATTGAGCCGCTTTATACCGCCGATGATGCACGTGAAACCATTACGCATTTTATCGGCATGAATTACGATAAGCCGTTTGAAGTTTTCCCGGGCATCGTTTGTTCTTTCCGTGAGGCGGGCCATATTCTGGGTTCGGCGCAGGTGGTGCTTATGATTGATGATTTTGAGACCAAGAAGCAGTGGATAGTTGTATTTACAGGCGATCTTGGCAGAAAAAACCTGCCTTTGCTTCGCGATCCGGCAAAAATTGAACGCGCCGATATTTTAATTACGGAAAGCACATACGGTAATCGTTTTCATAAAGATATTCTTGATGTTGGAGATAAGCTGGAAAAAGTTGTAATTGATGCTTGTAAAAAAGGAGGAAAAATAATAATTCCGGCTTTTGCGCTTGAGAGAACACAGGAAATTGTTTATTACATGAATATTCTGTTTAAAAAGAAACGCGTTCCGGAAATTCCTATTTTTGTTGATAGTCCTCTTGCGGTAAACTTAACTTCAATTTTTTCGGCGCATCCGGAATGTTTGGATAAAGGCACTTGGGACGAATTTTTGCACAATCAAAAAAACCCGTTCGGTTTCGGAAATTTGAAATATATAACGGAAGTTGAAGATTCAAAAGCGCTGAATGATTATCGCGGTCCGTGCATGATAATTTCTGCTGCCGGAATGTGCGAGCATGGCAGGATTTTGCATCATTTGGCGAACAATATTGAAGATCCGAAAACTACGATTTTGATAGTCGGGTACATGGCGGAAAATACGCTTGGTAGAAAGATTCTAGAGAAACAGCAAATTGTGAAGATTTTCGGCGAGCAGTATCGTTTGCGAGCGAATGTGGTTGTTATGGACGCGTTTTCCGCGCATGCGGATAGAAGTGATTTATTGGATTATGTGTCGTACATCCGCGGGCTAAAGCATATTTTTTTAGTGCATGGCGAAGAAGAACAGCAAGATTTGCTGAAAAATATTTTGAATGAGCAGGGATATAAGGGTGTTTCGGCGCCCGTGCCGGGGGAGGAGTTTAAGTTTTAAGATTGATGTAATTTTTGGAAACTTTGGTATAATAACCAAGGAAATTTTAGACATGCGGGTATAGTA
>JBBUCQ010000094.1:0-5792 GCA_038057715.1 Patescibacteria group bacterium
AAGCATCTTTCCTAGTTAATATCCTACAAAATTTTTGGCTGGTGTCTCGCATATATTTCTGTATCATGCGAAGCCAGCCATTTTTTGTGTTACTATAGGGTACAACAATAATGTATGCATAATACCGAAGGAGGACTACTGGAAAAAACTTTAGGAGAATGGCTTTGGGAACATAGTATTTATCCGGTTGATAAAAAACAAAGAGAATTAACCGAATCAATATTGCTTCCCAATCAAGAATTTATTGCACAAGAATTATTAAGGATGCGTGAAGATATTGATGCGAAAATAAAAAAATTATTAAAAAACCAAAAACGGCATACGTCGGCACGCCATAGATACGATCCCTCTATAGCAGATCCGGCGAGTTATCCCAAAGGCTATTGCACATCTATTAGAGATGGGGTTTGGAATGATCTTCTTGATAATTTGGGGAATCCAACCATGCCCGGGATGAAGACGTTAAGGCGATTTACAAAAAAAGGCGGTGTAATAAAAAGAATTAGCGGAATTCAGAGGGGGATTTTTTTTCAAAATGCGATTCAGGCCGGATCACTTTATGTGGACGTGGCAAATGACACGGTGGATGTGAGTAAACCACCAATAGAGGTGTGTTCGTTGGCGGAATCGGAATTTGAAAATGTTGATGATCTGGAATTATGCGGCGACGTGCTGGAATCATATTGGCAACATGCGGTTTTTCCAAACAATTTTTTCCCTAACATAGCTCCATTTTATCCGATTGTGACTGTTGCTCCGGATGGGACTTTAGAGTTCCCCTCTCTCAATCGTAGCATTATGGCTATGAATGTGTTGTCGGAATTCCAACCGGCTGAAGATTTTCTGTTCAGAAGTCGTTTTTCCGACGCAGAACTCCCTCCGGAATATCACAATTTAATTGAAAAACATTTTCATCAAGACGGGTCATCTATCGCCACTTTTTTCAAAGGTGGCGCTTCGCCCGAAGTATTGGCTGGAATATTTGCAAATTTGAGAAAACCTGGGGGCAAAGAATCCCTTCTCGGTCTCATTGATGAAGCCGATGATGTGGTTGGTAAATTGAATATTTTAGAATTAAGATGTAGGGCTTGGAGCGGGTAACGGGAGTCGGTCACGCATAAAACGCTTCGCGTTTTTGCGCTAGGACTCACTTGTTTTCATGGAGCTCCTTCTGGAACGAAGTGCGAAACGGAATCGTGCAGGGTGCTATATCTTGACTTCAGTTATTAGTTTAACTAACATCAGATTCCATGGAAAAAATTTCTTTCGATGATTTAACTGGTATCGACGAAGCGACTAGTTATTTAGCTACTGGATTTAAAGATACAGAAATAGGTCAAATTGTTACTGATCAGAGGGGAAGACTTTATACTGTGGATATTCCAAATTACGCAGGATCGCCTGAAAGATGGCATCTAACATCACCGGATGCTTTGGCCATTGCGTTATTGGAATTAGGACAATTAATCAATATAACTCTCAATACAATTGTTAAAGGACTTCACGTCAAGCCAGCCCGAGCCATCGTTTCATCACCGATAGCTCCGCATGTTGTCGAACAAAGCTCTGATCATTATTCATTTCAAATTACTGGAAAAGGGAGAAAACAGGATTCCATTGGACAAATTGATGGAACCTTAACAATTAAAGAAGATGAGAGTCTTCCGGCTGATAAAATTGGGGACGCTACGTCGGAATATGTACTCGGTGAAATGAGACAAACCACGTTTCATACGGATTATTCTGCATTTCATGAAGCAAGAAGACAAGTTGAGGGGACTACGATATTTGCTGGCAAAGAATGCTCTGCGGTAAGTCCAATAGATGTACTCCGCGCCGCGTGGAGCCACTCTCAAATCTTAAATGGGAAATTTTTAGGTTTAAAGAGAACAGAAGTTCCTTTTACCTGGCTTAAGGAAACAGCTCTAAAAAGATATGGGAATGATTTTTCCGGAAGAATATCAATGGCAACCTCAATGGAGAGTGCAGAAGTTGTAAAATATGGCGATTCTCAAAAACCCTATTTTGAAATCAGATACGTTTTTGAGGCTAAAGATCCTTCCTCTCCACCGGGAAAATTATACGAAGGATATTTAGAGTTAGCGTTGCCACTAGGACAAATGCCCGCGGAGAAATTATCTGCGTTTGCGGGATACGACAATGGAAAACGGCATTACTTTTAGGGCCTGCCCACTCAACTGTGGTAAAACCTTTTTAATCTGTTGATTCCATGGAGCGGGTAACGGGAGTCGGTCACAGGTCTTGCTCGCCTTAGCTCGCAAGCCTGCGACCCCGCCTCGGCTCGCCGCTTCCGGCGGACTCGCCTGCGGCATTCGACTCGCTTTCCGTATATTAAAATTCACGACCTCGCGGAGCGAGGTTGGGAATTTTAATGGAGCGGGTAACGGGAGTCGAACCCGTCTCTCAACCTTGGGAAGGTCGCATAATACCGATATACGATACCCGCAAATACAAAAATAATATTATCACAATTTCTGATAGCAGGTTTCGCAGAGAATCTTTTCCGGTCTTTCCGGCGAGTATGCGGTCAAAATTTTATTTTCACATCCTTCCTTCATGCATTTTCGCTCGTGAAGTTCGCGCGGGGTGCGCAAATTCATTCTCGCGCGATAACGGCACGGCGGACACTTCCGCGGTAAAGGAATTCCGAGCTTTTTGTAAAACGCGAATTCTTGGCTGATAATTTTGTAATTTCTACTGCAAATTTCGCATTCAAAAATTTCATTTATATTATCGGAAACAAATTCCGGTTTAATTGTGCCTTTGCCGAAAGTTCCAGGCATACTCTCTTCCCATCGCGCTCCGAGTTTCAAAGCCTCTTCGCGCGTACGAGGATAGAAATCCTGCGCGACAGTTTCATTATAAGACCACGGCGAATATTTCATCGGGAAAAACCGCCCCCATTCCCCCGTTCGCTCCATGTGGCGTTTTATCTTTTCAAACGTTTCTTTGTATTGCTCCGCTGAATATTGTTTATTCAGGATACAATATTCGTTTTGGTGCGGCGAAACGCAGCCAAAACAATTCTTCGCCGTTCTTGCGCAAAAAGTATAATAAAGATCGCTTGATCCCGGCCAAACCAAACATGAAAAATTAACATTATAACTGCCGACGGAAGCAACGGATAAATACGCGAGTTCAAGCTCGGAAGTTCCGTAAACTTTTTTGCAATTCTTGCTTTTGTAGCCGAAAATCAAATCTTCGCAATCCTGGCATTCTTGAATATCAAAACAATTTTTGCAGTTTTTTGAATTAACAATATAGTTGCCCGTGCAATTTTCCGCACTAAGATTATTGGAAAATTTCCGCGGTTGACTCAAGCGAAATTTATTAAATTCCGACCTGACCAATGCCGCTCCGGAATGCGTATTTAAAGCCATATTTCTCAAAATATTTTCGTATTCCTCTTTCGTGAGCTTTTTATTAAAAATAAAGTATTCGGCGTTTCGGAGTCCCACGCAACCGATACAATTGGCGCACCCTATCAAATCCGTACAGGCAAAACAAAAATTGCAGTTGGTTAAATTCTGCGACCACAAACACGTATAAGAATTAACGAGATCCACGCTTTCGTAACAAAGCTCGCTTTTATTCACCATTGAAACATCACAACAATCGCGATTGTAATTTGAATTGTCCGTATAAAAAGAATCCTGATTATAATCGCTTGCGGAAGCCATATAACAGTTTTTATTTCCTACGGCATAATTTGAATAATCGGAATTCTCGGAAGACGCGATAAAACACTGCCCGATCGGAGTGTCATTCATTAATTCCCAAAACTGATCAAAAAACGACCGTGTAAAATCAAAATCGCGTCCGTAATCTACTGCGTTAAATTTATCGCTCCACCAACATTTATTACACCAAATTTTTAAAGGCGAATTTGCCGAAAAAAGCGAAACCATGCCCTCGCCGCAACTCGCACATTTACCGCTGTAAAAAGTCCGTTCATTGCGCCAAACTTGCAAATTAAGTTCCATAAATCAATGTGGTAATATATTACAGTGGAATCACGCATAATCATAACAAAATTTCAAACAACAGATGGCGTAATCATCGTCAGCGATTTCGTTCAGCCAAATGGCGCAAAAAAGGTGGCGCTTCTTCTGCATATGATGCCGGAAACGCGCTCCAGCTGGACTTCTCTTTCTGCGGAATTAAACAAGGACGGATTGGCGACACTTGCGATTGATTTGCGCGGACATGGAGAAAGCACACGGCAATCGGCAGTCAACAGTCAACAGTCGGAAACTGAAAATAAAATGGACTACAAAAAATTCTCGGATCAAGAACATCAAGCAAGTCGTTTGGACGTTGATGCCGCAATGAATTTTCTTAAATCCAAGGGTTTTGCGGAAAAAAATATTTTAGTCGCAGGCGCATCAATCGGCGCAAATTTGGTCGTGGATGCGATGTACCGTTATAAAGAAATTTCACGCGGCGTTTTATTGTCGCCGGGGCTTGATTACCGCGGAGTTAAAACGGAATCGGCGATGAAGGGTTTGGAGGCGGCTCAAAAAGTCTGGATTATTGCGGCGGAAAACGACGAATATTCCGCAGATTCAACAAAAACTCTCGCTAAACTGCGTCCCGAAATTGCAAAATCAACTATATATAGCGGCTCCGATCACGGCACCTATTTATTCAAATCTCAAAAAACGCTGATAGCTGACATTGTAAAATTTTTACAGTAGTTTAACCCTTGATCGGTTTATATAAATCAGGATCTATCGTGCGCGTGAAACATTTTTTGCCTATTTCGTGCGTCCAATTTTGCTGACCGCTACCGTACATTCCCATTGGTTCAGGCATTATAGGCATATATCTTGATGTCGCAGACACGCCATCTTTCAGCGACGGCGATGCCTTACTGAAATTCGCGCAAAGTTCAAACTCGCGCGCTCCCTTTGTTTTATATTCATACGACGCATTGGTTTCGGGATCTAAAGGCGGAACAAAACCGCTTAGATTATTATTCAATTCAGCAAGAGTTTTCGGAAGCCTGCTCTTCATCTGCCAAAAATTAACAATTTCCCACTGCAAACTTTGCAAATTATTCAAACGCATGTCATCAAAACGCATTTTCCGCTGTGTTGCCGGCGAACCCACAATAAAAAATCCGGATATAATGCTGACCAAAATAACCAAAGAAACACCTCCGGCCAAAACTTTAGACGGCTTGGAAGTTGGCAAAGTATCGCGCCTTAAATCCCAAAAATAATAACCAAAAACCGCCGCCGCAACTATAAATACAGTAATAACTTTCAAAACAAATCTCAAAGTCAATTCTCCATTTAAAAAATTATTAACTAAAATTATAAGATCCACAATTATTGTTACTGCCGCCAAAAAAAGCGTTAAATTAAGCAACCATTTCCGCGCCCAAAATTCGCGTTTTTCAGGATTACTGATTATGTCTTTCCTCAAAAACCAAGTGATGCCGAGATAAACCGGAAAAACCACTATCAAAGCCGCCATTGACCCGCGAATTTCATCAGAAGCCGACGTAAAATAAATATTCAAATCATCCGGAAAAATATAATGTATGTATTCAAAAATCAGCGTGATAAAACGCCAAACACTTATATAGAGGGTAATAATCGCAAGAATATATAGAAATACATCGCGCGGAGAACTTTTTAGAGTTATTTTTTCCATAAAAAATTGGTGAGTTAAAAATTATTCTTTATCGGACCGATGAATTGAAATCAGCCCGTTAACTATAATAACGAAAGTATAAAAAGCCGTAATCCCCTGCACTATCGCCA
>JBBUCQ010000095.1:0-11269 GCA_038057715.1 Patescibacteria group bacterium
TAAGCAAAAAATTAAATAATATGTTTTTAAACATTAAAAATTTAAGCGTTGAAGTCCAAAATAAACCTATTTTAAAAGGCTTATCTCTGGCTGTAAAAGCGGGAGAGATTCATGCGATTCTGGGACCGAACGGTTCGGGAAAATCCACTTTAACAAATGCGGTTGCCGGACATCCTAAATATAAGATTACCGCAGGCGACATTCTTTTTAACGACGTCAGCATAAAAGATCTCGCTCCGCATAAACGCGCGGAACAAGGCATTTTTACGGCTTTTCAATCGCCTCAAACTGTAAGCGGCGTAAGCGTTTATGATTTTTTAAAAACAGCATTAACATCAATAAAACGATCGCGCGGAGAAAAAATACCGGATCCTGTTGCATTACGAAAATTTTTGCGTGAAAAAATTGAATCAGCGGGGTTATCTGCAGATTTTTTATACCGCAACGTTAATGAAGGTTTTTCCGGCGGAGAAAAAAAGAAATTGGAAGTTGCGCAAATGGCGGTGCTTGAACCGCGCTTGGCAATTCTGGATGAAATTGATTCGGGACTCGATATAGATGCTTTAAAAAATATTGCAAAATTAATTAAACGCGGAGCCTCAAAAAAACGTAGCATCATTTTAATAACTCACCATCAGCGCATCTTGGAATACGTAAAACCGAATTTCATACACATTATGGTGTGTGGAAAAATCGTGGAATCCGGAGATTCAAGAATCACGCATAAACTTGAACAAAAAGGATACAAAAGCTTTAAAATCCCACTGATAAAATCCACATGATAGATATCACCCAATTGGAAAAACCGAATCAGTCGAGGTACGCCAAGAAAGCGAAAAAAGGCTTGTCTGAAGCCATGATTCGCTATATCTCAAAAGACAAAAAAGAGCCGGATTGGATGCTGAAACACAGGCTCCAATCGTATGAAATCTTTTTGAAAAAATCTATGCCGAAATTCGGCCCCGATCTCTCCGAATTGAATTTTGATGAAATTATTTATTATGCGAAACCGGGGAAAATTAAAAACACTCATTCGTGGAAAAATGTGCCGAAGGACATAAAACGAACTTTTGAAAGGCTCGGAATTCCAAAGGCTGAACGTAAATATCTTGCCGGCGCCGGAGCGCAGTACGAAAGCCAAAGCGTGTATCATAATTTAAAAGAAAAATATGGAAAACTTGGGATAATTTTTGAAGATATGGATAAAGCGCTCAATCTTTATCCTGAACTTGTAAAAAAATATTTTATGAAAGCAGTAACAATGCGCGACCACAAATTTGCGGCGCTACATGGCGCTGTTTGGAGCGGCGGAACTTTTATATATATTCCGGCGGGCGTAACGGTAGATCAGCCTCTTCAGGCATATTTCAGAATGAATGCAAAATCAATGGGGCAATTTGAACACACTTTGATTATTGTTGAAGCCGGCGCGCAAGGAAGTTACATTGAGGGTTGTTCCGCGCCAAAATACGATTCCCCTTCTCTGCATGCGGGACTTGTTGAGATTTTTGTAGGAGAAAACGCGAGATTCCGATATTCAAGCGTTGAAAACTGGAGCCGAAATACTTTTAACTTAAATACAAAACGCGCGATTGTTGATAAAAATGGAATTATGGAATGGGTTTCGGGCAACATGGGATCAAAGCGCACAATGCTTTATCCATGCAGTATTTTGCGAGGAGAAGGAAGCAGAGCCGATCACCTCGGGATTGCCTTTGCGAATGGAGATCAAATCCAAGATACCGGAGCAAAAGTGGTTCATGCGGCAAAAAATACTTCTTCAAAAATTGTAATGAAAAGCATAAGCAAAAACGGCGGAGAATCCATTTTTAGAGGAATGGTAAAAATATTGCGCGGAGCCAAAGGTTCCGTTGCCCATTTAAAATGCGACTCGCTTTTGCTTGATGATAAATCCAAAGCGAATACGATTCCGGCTCTGGAAATAGACGAAAACGATGTGTCGGCAGGGCACGAAGCAACAACCGGAAAAATCTCCGACGAACAAATGTTTTATTGTGCGAGCCGGGGAATAGAGCCGGATACCGCAACAGGAATGATCGTAAACGGTTTTATAGAACCGATCGTGAAAGAATTGCCGCTTGAATATGCGGTTGAGATGAATAGATTGATTGAGTTGGAGATGGAGGAGGCTGGAGCGGTTGGATAGAAAATTTAATAAAGTCAAAATGCAAAATTTAAAAAAAGATTTCCCGATCTTCAAAAATAATCCGAATCTCGTCTACCTAGACAGCGCGGCGACAAGCCTGAAACCAAAATCAGTGATTTCGGCGATGGATGAATATTATAAAAATTATTCTTCAAATGTGCATCGCGGACTTTATAAATTAAGCGAAAAAGCGACAGAGGCTTACGAAAATGCGCGGGAAATTGTACAAAAATTCATCAACGCAAAATCCTCGCGCGAAATAATTTTCACAAGCGGCACAACCCACTCAATAAATCTTGTTGCACAAGGCTGGGGAGAGCAAAATTTGCGTAAGGGCGATGAAATAATCCTTACAATCCTTGAACATCACAGCAATATCGTTCCATGGCAGATGATCGCGCGCCGCCATGGTTGTAAAATCAAATTTTTAGACATTGATGAAAATGGCGTCTTAAAAATTGACCAACTTTCAAAATTACTCACAAAACGCACAAAAATAGTTTCAGTTTCCCATATCGGAAACGCACTCGGCACAATAAATCCGATAAAAACAATAATTCAACGCGCGCATAAAGTCGGCGCAAAAGTTTTCATTGACGCGGCACAAAGCGCAGGGCATTTGCCGATTGATGTACAAAAACCGGATTGCGACTTTTTGGCTTTCTCCGGCCACAAAATGTGCGGACCAACGGGCATCGGCGTCTTGTACGCGAAAGAAAAAATCCTCCGGCAAACCGAACCGTTTTTCGGCGGAGGAGATATGATCCGCGAAGTTAAAAAAACCCACTCAACGTGGAACGATTTACCGTGGAAATTTGAAGCGGGAACACCGCCAATCGCGGAAGCGATCGGGCTCGGAGCCTCCATAAATTATTTACAAAAAATCGGGTTCAAAAATATCAGAAAACACTCTGCCCATCTTCTCGGGTTCGCGATTAAAAAACTCCAAAAAATCCCCGGCGTAAAACTTTTCGGCCCGCTTAATCCAAAAATTCAAAGCGGAATTTTATCTTTTACCGTAGACGGCGTGCATCCGCACGATATCGCGGCAATTTTGGACCAAAATAATATCGCGATTCGCGCCGGCCATCATTGCTGTATGCCGCTTATGGAACGCCTAAAAATTCCGGCAACGGCAAGAGCGAGTTTTTATATTTATAATACTGAAAAAGATGTGGAAAAACTGGCGCAAGGAATTTTAAAAGTTAAAAAAATATTTAAAGTATAATTTATGGATATCTACCGTTCCCTCATAATAGACCTCTATAAAAATCCCTTAAACAAGCGGAAAATCGCCGGCGCCGATATTTCGGCAAGCGGCGCAAACGTAACTTGCGGCGATCGCGTGCGCATCTACGCAAAATGCCAAAAAAACGGAAAAATAAAAGACATTTCTTTTGAAGGTTTGGGATGCGCCATTTCAATCGCCTCTGCCTCCCTACTCACGGAAAATGCAAAAGGAAAATCACTCAAACAAATTTTAAAGTGGAACAAAGAAAATATTTTTGACTGGCTTGGAACCGAACTCGGGCACGCCCGCATCAAATGCGGCCTTCTCGCGCTTGAAACTCTCCAACAAGGTATTAAGAAGGCTACTCCCCGAAAAAATTCAACCGCTTCATAGCAGTGTCCCTAACAACTTCGCTTAAAAAATCGGGTACGCCCTTATTGTCCACACCTCCTTCCAAAGTCTCCGCGGGATAACCGCTATCATCATGTTCCGCAGATCCCTCGTATCTTGCTTCCATAAAATAAAAAGTTAAGAATTAAAAAAAGTTACCCCGTCCAGCGGAACCGGGTTTATTTTACGCATTTTCCAACGCTGAACGGTACTTGGACTTACATGAACCAATTCAGCTGTTTTCCTGACGCTTGCGCCGTCGCTTAACATTTTCCGCACGGAAGTTAACTTCCACACCTCGCTTCGCAATCCATACATTCCATTGCACCGCGACGCGGCCCAAGTTCTCCCGCAAACTTTGCATTTAAAACGTTCATAGGCGCGCCCGTGAACAACCACGTTCCCGCATAATTTTTTACCGTAGAATTCACAAGTTGCATTTGAACAATATTGATCTCTGATTGATGTCATAAAAATTAAATTACATAAAAAAATACCGACCCGGGCTTCAGCGGGGCGGTTTATAGCGACAATTTCACACCATTAACCCCGCAAGCCCTTTTTAAGGCTGATAATAAGGTTAATAATGCTAATCTTTCGCGACAAATAATTCATAATGCGACCCTATTCTAACGAAACAATGACAAAAGTCAAGAAATATGTGTTCGTATATTGTGGGAATTACTCAATCTTCAAAAATTTCTTCGGATTATCCACATAAAGCTTCCTTAAAACGTCTTCCGACAGATTAAATCCCGGCAAAAGCGTGTATTCCCCTTTATTTATCGCAGGACAGCGATACCATTTTTCCTGATTCAGACTGAAATCGCACATCATTCTCCCGCGCAGCCAGTTTTTATCCGTTGTCGGACCCGCTCCGGCAATTATTGAATCCGTGCCGTAAAAAATCCTATCCTGATATTTCAAAACAAAATCTTTTATTTTTTGGAGACCCTCCGGCTCTATCATGTAGCCGAAATAGCGCGTTATTCCGCCACCCATGGAAAGATCTATATAAAGTTGCGGATATGCGTCCAGAAATTCCGCGCACTGTTCCAGATTTATGCCTTTAATAACAGTTGAACAATAATGCGAAAACTGCACGCGGACAGTCGGAAAACTATTTAAGAGATCCTTGAGTTCATCTTTCATTTTCGGCACATTAACGATGCTTGCGTGAACCATCACCGGCACATCACGCTCCTCGGCAATTTTAAACACTTGTTTCACGATATCGTTATTCAAAGGCACGTCGTAAAAATCCGGATGACCGCCGAGTAATTTCACTCCTTGCCCTCCGTCATCCAAACACTTCTTGAAAATTTCCGGCGCATTCGGATCCGCCTCGTCAATCGTGCAAAACGCAATAATTCTTTCCGGATATTTTTTCTGCGCTTTTAGAAGCGCGGCGGTATGCTTTAAATATCCGCGATTATCCGGCTGATTGCCCGTCGGCACAAAAACGGTTTTGGCAACTCCAAGTTTTCCGGCAACATCCAAATAGCTCTCCGGTTTCGCGCCATTTCTGTAATGCTCATGCATATCAAACATCCCTTTTATTTTCGGTGGAGAAATTTTTATCGGCTCTCCCAAAGGCAAAACATCAAAAACTTCTTTTTCAACGCGAACAACATCTTTTAATTTAAAACCAAGTTCGCGCAGAGTAAAAAGATCTTTAACTAAACGCTTTTCGCCGTTAACTACGAAATAATTCCTCATAGTCCCTTTCAGCTTCATTAAAGCCCCGCTCCGAAGCGCGGCGTGATTAGGATCAACTGCTTGCGGATTATTGGTCGCGTCCTGGGCAAAAACCGCTGAAGAAAGCATGATCTGCAGCAACATGCAAAACACAACCGCGATAAAAAACTTTGGAATTGAAATTTGTTTAATCATGCCGCTACACTATCATGCCTCTCGCAGTTGCTTCAATATTTTCTCGGTACGGTGATAAAAAGATTTCCTGAAAGCCATTTTATCAAGCACCTGCTTTGTTTTTTCCTCATCCCCGAGTTTGTCGTAGCAAAGCGCCAAATCGCACATCGCATCATCGTAATAAGTGTGATGAAACTCAATCAGTTCCTCCAAAACTTTCGCGGCTTCCCTATAATCACCTTCAACAAATTTCATACGAGCCTTACGAAGTCTCGCACCTTTTGTATCCGAATTCATTAATTGCTGTGTCTGTTCATATTCAATTCCGGCAAGTTCATATCGTTCCTGATTAAAATAAACATCCCCGAGATTCGCGTGGCCAAGCGAATATTCCGGACTGTCTTTTATAATTTGCACACCCAATTCTTCAGCAATTGCGTAACTGCAAGTACGACAAGCCAATTTCATGAGCACTGTTTTCGCATAAGCGTTCAAGGGATTAAAACGAACGGCCTCCTCCGCATAGCTTCTGGCAGCATCAAAATTTTCATCGGCATAAGCCGCATGAGCGCGAATTGCAAAAACCATATCATTCTCCGGACAGCTTTTGGAAACCACATCAACCGCCGCTTCGGCTTCGCCATAATTTCCCGCTGTCATAAAAATTTCGGCAATCAAAAGCATCAAAGTTACGTCTTTTGTACATTTCCTGATAAGCTCGCGCGCCGCTGTAACAGCCGCAGACGTTCCACCGGAAAGAAGCGTTAGATAAGCTTCATAAACGCAATATTCAGGATCCAGCGGAGAAATTTTTCCGGCCGCTTCACGAAAAAATGATTGCGCGCCCGTCATATCCCGCAATCTTATGGAAACAAGACAAAGTCCGAGAGGTCGCGCAGGATTTTCGTCCGAAATTTTAGAAAAATACCCTCGCGCCTTCGGAAATTGGAATTGTGCAACCGCGATTTTTCCTAAAATATTATAAGCCTGATCATTATCATCCCCGTATCCCAATGAATTTTCAGCATGCTGTTTTGCTGAAGCCAAATCCCCAAGCCAAAAATAAACCGTACCCAATTCTGAATTAAGCAAACTTTTTTGTTTGTCGTCCAGTGTCACGCCGAACCGACGCAAAATATCTTTAAAAATATCAGCGGCCGCCATGTATTCTCCTTTCGCCACTTTTTCGCTCGCTTCGCGCATTAAAACTTCCTCGTATCGCGCGCCGGGAGCTTGCGCAGGCTGTTGTGGTTCCGGCATTTTTGGATTTTCTTTTTTCTCATCCATAACAAAAATATATTAACCTATCATATAAGACTTCGTACAGTGTAATTTCTTGCAAACATATAAATTTAGGCTTTTTTTTATTTTGCAAAACTCAACAGCGATTTAAAAGATTTATTTTTAATAGTTTTATCAGCAATAAAATTCAGCTCTTGATTTTTTGAACGGAATGAAACGCCAATTCCAGCATATTTAATCATGCATAAATCCTGTTCGCCATCCCCGACAGCAATAATGTTTTGACGATTTATGTTGTATTTTTCCGCGATATTTATTAACGCGTTCGTCTTGCACATTTCATGGGCACATTTACTTTTATCGTTATGAATGAAAAAAGAAGGCATTTTAACTTCGCCGGTTGCAATGCTATTTGAAAATTCCAATTCGTATGCCAAGGCAAAATCGGCGCCTATCTTATTTTTAATGTGAGTGGCGACGCAATCGTAACTATGAGTAATGATACCGACAATGTACCCCCTTTTCTTCAAACGCACGATGATTTCTATTATATCGAAAATCAACGGAATTTTATCCACCACTTCTAAAATTTGAGCAATGTTTTTTTCTTTCAGTAAAAGCGCAATATGTTTGGTGATTATAAGATGATCACTATGTTTCGCACGAATTTCCGTAAGCTTTTTTTGGAATCCGAACATCTGTGCAGCTTCATCTATAAAAGCGCCGTCCAGAATCGTATTATCCATGTCAAAAATAATCATTTTCTTCATTTTCAAAAGTGTTTCTTTAATAGAGAATCCCATTTGGTCTCTCAATATATTTATCAATTCAAGCGCATTCAGATTTGCTTGCGAACCTGTAAACGCCCGTTTTAAGATTGCGCGCGAAACTTCGCGTGACATTAGTCCAAGCTCTCGCCATGATTTCATTTTATGCTGGATCATTCCCACGTCTATTTCCTTAATACGAGCACCTAGAAAATGCATGTCTATTAAAATACCAATATCTACTCCGTAATCGTTTTCAAATGTTATTTTTTCAAAAAAATCTCTTCTGCCAGCAATCATTCCGCTCAAAGGCTGGGAAAATCCAGCGAGCTGGGGAATTAAAATGGCCAAAAGCGGTTTTGCCACCAATTCTGTCACCCGCCCTGCTTCTCGCGCAAAAGTGCCTTTAATAAAATCAGCTTTATTGTTTAAAATAGGACGCGTCATTTTTTCAATTATATCCGGTTTATATTCTTCAACATCGCCGTCCAAATAGACGATTATTTCACCTTTAGATATTAAAAAACCGTCTCTCATTGATGCCCCTTTCCCTATTTTTGTACTAGTGATAACAACAGCTCCTGCTTTTTTTGCTTCGACTACGGTATCATCAAAAGATTTATCATCAACAACAATAACTTCACCAACTTTTGGGTTTCCCTTAAATTGCTTAATTATCTTCCCCACTGTCTTTTCTTCATTTAATACCGGAATAATTACAGAAATCATATCAACATAAAAAATTAAAGGGTTTGATTCCACACAGATTATTTAACCTAACTAAAGCTAGTTTAAAAAATATATTGGGAAAAATCAACCATAAACTTCCCAAACAATCCAATCGCTTCAAAAAAGTTTTCGTAAGAAATTACCCTTAATTACTGACTTTTTAAACTAGCCAAAATATGTTATAATATACCAATGTTAATACAAAAACTAAAAGAAAAAATTCAATATCCAAAACTTATAGTTTTGCTGATTTCCGTAATTACCGCATATATTTTATTTCAAGCGCATTTTTTCCTGGAGTTTGCAAAGGTTTTGAATAGCCACGGATACGCTTCAATTTTTTTAGCCGGTCTTCTTTTTTCATACGGATTTACAGCGCCTTTTGCGGTAGGATTTTTCATTGAACTCGCCAGCGAGGTAAATCCTTTTATTGCGGCTCCTTTGGCCGGAATCGGCGCTGTTCTAAGCGATCTTATAATTTTCCAATTTATTCGCGCTTCATTCCAAGACGAGTTTGAAAAGTTAAAATCAACTTGGTTTTTCCAAAAAATTCACCAGATATTTGATAACCATCTAAGCGACAAATTAAAAACGTATACACTTTGGACACTCGCCGGATTTTTAATCGCTTCCCCTTTCCCCGACGAATTCGGCGTATCTTTAATCAGCGGTTTTACAAATATAAACCGCCGCGCGTTTTCCGCAATTTCATATATACTAAATACAACAGGAATTTTTATAATTCTTTCACTCGCATAAATGCACAAAGATTACACGTTTAAAATAAGCATAATCGGAGGCGGCAATGTCGGCGCAACTGCGGCGTATGCCCTGTTACTCCGCGGAGTCGCGACACACCTGAATTTAATTGACGTTCAAAAAGAAAAAGCCGAAGGAATTATCCTTGACCTTGAACACTCTCTCCCTTTTACGTCGTACGCAAAACTGACGGCTTCGGACGATTTTTCAAGCTGTAAAGATTCAAATTTAATAGTAATAACAGCCGGCAAAAAACAAGAACAAGGTCAAACTCGGCTGGACCTCGTAAATGCAAATAAAAAAATCTTTCAAACAATAATTCCTCAAATAGTACGCTCTGCGCCGGACTCAATAATTCTCGTTGTCACAAATCCGGTTGACGTGATGACTTATGAAACGCTCAAAATTTCAGGGCTTCCGCCGGAGCGCGTTTTTGGCAGCGGAACAATTTTGGATTCCGCGCGCTTTCAATTTCACATTTCGGAAAAAATAGGGATTCACCCGCGTTCAATTGACGCTTATATTTTAGGCGAACACGGCGACTCCTCTTTTCCCGTATGGAGTTTCGCAAACGTACTCGGAAAACCTATCATGGAATTTGAAAACTTTTCCGAAGCAATGGCTCAACAATGCTACGAAGACGCAAAAAACGCCGCATATAGAATCATTCACGATGTCGGTTACACATGTTATTCAATCGCAACAGCCATTGCGGAAATCGCGGAAAATATAAAAGAAGATACTCACCAAGTTTTTCCGCTTTCCGTTTTGCTGAAAGATTATTACGGACACTCTGACGTATGTTTAAGCGTTCCCTGCGCACTCGGGAAAAACGGAATAGAACGTATACTAAAGGCGCCGCTTGATGAAGAAGAACAAAAAGCTCTCTCAAAGAGTGTTGAAATTCTAAAAAAGTTCCAATAGGATAACAAAAAATAGTTGTTTTATATGATCCAAGTACTAACTGTAATCGCGCCTCTATTCCTCATAATTTTCGCGAGCGCATTGCTACAGAAATTCAAAAATATCGGTGATGATTGGTCCAAGGTTTTGAACGATTTCGCCTTGAAAATTGGTTTGCCGGTATTAATTTTTTCCGCACTCTCCAAAACTCCTTTTTCGTTTTCCGATCAGGCACAATTGATAATCGCAAATTCCATATTTATATTGGCTAGCTTTTTGTCAGCAATCGTAATCGGAAAAGTTTTGCGCCTAGAAAAACAGATGTTACGGACATTATTCATTTGTTTTGTTTTTGGCAACGTCGCATATCTCGGTATTCCAATATTAATTCAGACATCAGGCGAAAAAATACTGCCGACGGCAATTTTAATTGTTGCTGTCTATTTGTTTTGGTTATTCACCATAGGAATAGGCTATTTGGATTATTCTATAGAGAAAAACAAAAAAACCGTAGTCAAAAACATGATAAAAAACCTGTTTAAAAACCCGCTTCTACTTTCCGTGATTCTTGGAATCATAATCGGAAGCCTCAAAATTACACTCCCATCAATATTGCTAAAATCACTGGATATGATTACTGCCTCTGTAACTCCAACAGTGTTGGTCGTAATAGGGCTTTTCATAGGAAAATCCACGATTGGTAAACTAACAGAATGGCTTCCGATTTTATTATTTTCAATCTTGCACCTGGTAATATTGCCGGCTGGTTTTTATTTCGGCGCAAAATTTTTCGGATTCATACCAAACCAATTTTCAAGCTCAATAATACAAGCGGCAATGCCGCTCGCCATAACACCTTTTGCCTTGGCGGATAAATACAACTTAAATAAAACTTTTGTTGCTCGCTCAATCGTACTTGGCACAATCCTTTCTATAGTGTCATTACCATTCTGGATTTCAATTTTACAAAGTTAAGGTGCGCTATCCAATAACAGCTCGTTAGCGAACATTGTATTAAAATAAAGTACTCCTATTCCGCAAACTTATTATAAAGCCAAGCGAAAAGCGCGCCCATAATATAAGCCATAATAACCCAAACTACCAACCCTGCAAAAAAGCTTGCCCATGTTAAACCATCGCCCGCAATCAAGCTGAAATCAAAATTATGCGAGGTGAAATTCATGAATTTAAGTGATTGTTCCGGCCAAA
>JBBUCQ010000096.1:0-1564 GCA_038057715.1 Patescibacteria group bacterium
TTCCGCTTTTTATTCCGGTTTATCAAGACGCCGTGCAAAATAGAACTTATTTTTTAACGCTTAAAAGCCAATATGTTCAGATGCGGCGCTGGGCTTGGGGCTGTACCGATATTCCATACGTTACGCTGAAAATGTGGAAAGAAAGAGCATTTCTGCCGTTTTGGAAATCGTTCGTGCTTTTATTTCGTTTAATTGAAGGCCATATTATGTGGGCGACGGCGCCGATTATTATAACTTTTACAAATGCCATACCGCCTTTGATAAACAAAGATTTCGCGAGCACTGTTTTCGCTTATAACTTAAATCAAGTTTTTTCAATAATTTTTACCGTTGCGCTGATCGGTATTTTGGTTTCCATTTGGATTTCTTTGCTGGCGCTTCCTCCTCATCCAAAAGGCAAAAAATGGTTTTTCCTTTCCATATTCCAATGGATCGGACTGCCCGTAATTACCATTCTTTTTGGGGCGATTCCGGCGTTGGATGCGCAAACACGGCTAATGCTGAATAAGCCTTTACAGTTTACTGTGACGGAGAAGATACGAAAGAAGAATGTAGAATGTAGAATGTAGAATTTTTCAGCCCTTTGGAGTTTCTTTCGGATTACAAGTTAAACACCTTTCTTCTCCCTCTTTTGTCATAACCACAACCCCCTTCCCGCATTTTTCGCAATTTTTAATCGGCTTTTCCCATGTTGCGGACTTACATTTCGGATATTTATTACAGCCGTAGAAAGTTCTGCCGCCTTTTCGCGTTTTGCGTTCAATCAACTGCCCGTCTCCGCATTCTTGGCATTTTACACCCGTAAAATGTATTATAGATTGAATATTTTTACAATCCGGATATTTACTGCAACCCAAGAAATTTCCGAAACGCCCTCTTTTAATAACCATCGGAGCTCCGCATTTATCGCACTTTTTACCTGCAAGTTTTTTCTCCAACTCTATTTCTTCAGGGGAGCGTTCTTTGCCATTCAGGGGTTTCGCATTCTTGCATTTCGGATAATTTGAACAAGATAAAAATTTTCCAAAACGTCCCAATTTAATTACCATCGGCAATCCGCATTTTTCGCACTTTTCCGCAGTTTCCTCATTGACGATATCCGATTTTTTGAGAGTTTCCTGTTTGACCTTAATTGTATTATGAAACGGCTCATAAAAATCTCTAATTACGGGAACCCATGCGCGTTTTCCTTCCGCAATCGCATCCAAATCTTCTTCCATTTTCGCTGTAAATTGATAATCAACAACATTCGGAAAATGCTCAACCAACATATCGTTTACAACTTCTGCGGTATCGGTCGGCACCAATTGTTTTTTATCTTTAGTAATATAGCCGCGATCAACGATTGTTGAAATCGTAGGAGCGTATGTACTCGGACGTCCGATTCCTTCCGATTCCAATTTTTTAACAAGACTTGCTTCGGTATATCTCGGCGGAGGTTTTGTGAAATGCTGTTCGGGTAATAATTTTTGGAGATCAAGCACTTCGTCTTTGGAGAGCTCCGGCAGGATTTTTTCCATATCCTCAAATTCTTCCTCGGGATTATCTTTGCCTTCCGTATAAG
>JBBUCQ010000097.1:0-1302 GCA_038057715.1 Patescibacteria group bacterium
CGCCGGATGCAAGAATTTTATCCACATACGGTTGCGTTTCAAAATATTTAGTGATTTTCGCGCCGGATTTTCCCGTGGCCAAAATGTCAATATCGCCGACCGTTTCTTCACATCGCCGAAAAGACCCTGCCGGAATAACCTTCTCAACCCCCTTACATTCCTTCAGATTTTCAACAATTTCCTGCACTGTGATATAAACATTGCCGATCAGCCTCCTTCCTTTACTTTGAGCCTTCATTTCAATACCTTCAAGAATTTTTTGGGCGCTTTTTTCGCCAAAACCCTTGAGATCTTGCACCCGCCCGTCAGCAATCGCTTTTTTTAAATCCTCTATACCTTTTATATGAAGCTCGTGATATAAAACTTTTATTTTCTTCGGCCCCAGAAAAGGAATCGCCATCATTTCAAAAAAACCTTTTGGCGCCACATGCTTTAGCATTTCATATTCTTTAACTTTTCCAGTCGCAATATATTCTTCAATCTTTTTTGCTATACCCTCGCCTATCCCCGGAATTTCGCGCAAACGTTTTTCTTTAGCCAAAATTTCAAGACTTTCCCGCGCCTCCTGAATTGAGAGCGAAGCATTTTGCAAAGCGCGAATTTTAAAGCGATCATTCGGATCTCCCAAAAACTCCAAAATTTCCGCCATTGATATTAAGATTTCCGAAATTTCCTGGTTTATCATGTTATTATAATACTATGTTAATCCGACTTCACAAATACCTGGCTGATAACGGCGTTGCCTCCCGCAGAAAATGCGAAGAATTCATACGCCACGGTTTAATTAAAGTGAACGGGAAAGTGGTGACGGAAATGGGCGTAAAAATAGATCCGGAAAAAGATAAAATTGAAACGGCTCCGGAAATAAAATTACACAAACAAAAACTTGTTTATTACGCGCTGAACAAGCCGGTCGGATATATTTGCAGTGTAACGGGGCCGGAAGAACCGAAAATAACGGAATTATTAAAAGATATTCCGGAGCGCGTTTTCCCTGTCGGCCGTTTGGACAAATTGAGTTCCGGGCTTCTAATCCTCACAAATGACGGCAGATTCGCCTACGAAATGACCCATCCGAAATTTGAAAAAGAAAAAGAATACGTGGTGAAAATCCGCGAAAAAATCACGCCTGAAAAACTCAAAATCATGAGAAGCAGTATTTATATCCACGGCAAAAAAACAAATCCGGCAAAAGTGGAAATACAAGGTCCCCACCTACTGCGCATAATTTTAAACGAAGGCAGAAACCGCCAAATCCGCAGACTTTGCGACAAAGCGGAACTGCACATAGAAAAACTAAAA
>JBBUCQ010000098.1:0-3575 GCA_038057715.1 Patescibacteria group bacterium
TGCTTTGTGGCATGGGCGGAAGAAAGAGTGATTATAAGCTCTCCATAATTACAAATAGTCGGCATAATGCCTTTTTGGTGAATCTCAATATCCTGAATTTCGCGGAGATCAATAGAATCGCGATTTCGGACGAAATAAAGCGTCTGGTCCAGCTGTACAACGCGGTAATTCGTAATAATAAAAGTCTGCAAATAAAAATTAAAAAATCGCAGAAAACACATATGCAGAAAATAAGTGATAGCGATAATCGCAAGCCCGCTTATAACGCGATACGCAACAGGACTGATAAATTCGGAAAAATCATAATTCGCCCTGAACCAAAAAATTGCGACCGGCGCAATCATCAACATTAAAAGCCAAAGTATGTGAGGAATAATAACGAGCCAATGCTTGCGCGTGAAAGCCAGCACAATTTCATTTTTCTGCTGACCCTTAAAATGGCGGTTTGTGTTGTCTACTTCCGGTAAAATATGCAGTCCTTCGGGCGGCATTGCAGATTGCTCCTCAATCTTCCGCGGCGTTTCCGACAACTCTTCGCGCACAGGCTTGCCATCCTGATCGGTTTCTTCAATCTTCTGAATGGGCTCTATAAAATCTTTTGGAAGATCGGTCATATTAAATTAATGTAAAAATGCCCCAGCTTACCAGTACCCATGCCGAGGCTGATATTATGTAGGCTACTGCGAACCAATGAAGATGCACAAAGCCGAAAAGAAGCGTATATTTTGATTCGGTAAAACGATAACGCCGTATGTATTTATAAAGACGCCAAAGTGTCAGAAATGCGAATGAGAGGGAGGCCACGTGGACTCCCCCGAAGAGGATCCAACTAGCCATAAAGTAATTTTCACTATAGTCCTTTTTATTTAATTTTCAATAGCCGTGACGCAAATTGTGTTGTCAAAAACTGCTGATCTGTTAGCCAAAATCAGGTGGTGGCTACTGTTAGCTCTGGTTGTTGCCGCGCCGTTTCATGCATTTTTGATTACCTGGATGAAATCGGCTGATTTTTTTGGCGGTGGCGCAAACGCCGGAGCGCTATTTTTAATTTCGGGCTGGCGTGAAATTTTTGTGATTTTAATTTGCGTTTTAGTTTTTGCAGAATTTTTAATGAAACGCTACTCACCCCTCACCCCTCACCCCTCACCCCTTTTTGATTCTCTAGATTTTTTAATCCTCCTCTACTTCGCCCTTTCCCTAATTTGGTTTTTTATCCAGCCAAACACCACGCAATGGCTCTGGGGTTTTCGTTATGATGTTTTGCCTTTTTCATTTTTATTTTTTGTCAGGCGCGCAAAATGGGAAAAAGTTTCAAAGTTAGTTTGGGCGGCTTTAATTTCCGCAACCGTTGTTTTAATTTTCGGTTTTTTTCAATCTACAATTTTGCCTCAAAATTTTCTGGAAAATTTCGGATATGCTCCGTATTCCGGCGAATATACGCCCGGAGTAGCTGTGGCTTCCTGCCAATATCTTGAACATACTCAAACTGTTTGCAGGGCTGTTTCAACATTCGGCGGACCAACGCGATATGGAACGTATTTATTGTTAATCATCGGACTTTTACTGCCTTATATTTTTTCTTCGTGGAAATTTCGAAAATTTGCACTCGCTTTATTGGCGCTTGTGGTTCTCAATATTTTCCTCACCTATTCGCGTTCAATTTGGATCGGGACTTCCCTCGCCGCTTTCGCAACTTTTTTTATTGCTAGGGCACGGACAAAATGTTCATTGCGCACAATCGGACTCGGCGTTATCGCCATTTTTACTGCAATTCTTATTACGGGAACCGCGCTTGTATTCAGTAATATTGATTTAAAAACGGTTTTAATAAGGGCATCTTCAACAAGCGCGCACGCACAGCTTTTTAAAGAAGGAACGCAAAAACTTATCGCACAGCCTCTCGGCTACGGACTTGGAACCGCGGGTCCGGCTTCCGTGCATTTTGAAAAATTTCTGCCGGAAAATTGGTATTTGCAAATCGGACTAGAAATTGGAATCGCCGGACTTGTGATCTTTTTAGGAATTTTATTTTTGCTTTTTAAAAACCTGCTAAAGCCCGCCCGAGCAGACACTGACGCAAAAAAACTCGGACTATTTTTCGCACTGTTCGGAATCGCAATTGCCGGCCTTTTTACGCATTCTTTTGAAGAAACGACGACTGTATTGATTTTATTCGGATTTATCGGCATTTTCTCTAATTTACAGGTTAAACCTGCTATTGACAAAAAATAAAGGCGTGCTATACTGACCTCTTATTTTTTAAACCAATTTATATATGTCACCATTAGGAGAAGACCCAAAGGATATCGTGGACGGGGAAGATAATGTTTGCGACGGTAAAGACGATAATTGCGATGGAGCAGTTGATAGTTGTCCTTGTACAACAGAGGACGGAGCTTGGATTGCCCTATTAAGTGGTGATCTAAAATCAGCAGTATCTGAAGTTTGCGACGGTAAAGACGATGATTGCGATTGTGCAGTAGATGAAGGTTTCACGTGTGTAAATGCATGCGGCGACACCTGCACTGAAGCATTCGACAAAGAAGAAGAATAATAAAGTATAACTAAGCTTATTAAATAGCCTGCAGTATCGCGCGGGCTATTTTTTTTGCCGCATTACTGAAATCCGCTTTCTCCTGACTTTCTATCATGCGCGCTTGCACGGCTTTTGTATATAACAAATATAAAATTTCTTTCAGAAAATTCTCGGGAGAAATTTTATCCTGACGAATAACGCGCGCCCAACCGTGAGAAGTAAACGCTAGCGCATTTTCAATTTGATCGCCCCTGCTTGCTTTCGCCGGTAAAGGAACTAAAATCATCGGCTTTTTTAGCGCTAAAATTTCAAAAATCGCACCCGAACCGGCACGGCTGATTACTAAATCCGAAATCGCATAGATGTGCGCGAGATCTTCGTTTAAAAATTCAAAAGTTTTATATTTGGCATTTGGATTTTGAGATTTATTTGGCATTTGGATTTTGAGATTTGGATTTTCGCCGGTTATATGTACAACTTGCGCGTGCTTCAATAATTCCGGCAATATTTTTTCAACCATCCTATTCAGCCACTGCGCGCCCGTTGAACCGCCCATAATTAAAATTACGGGCTTACTTGGCGAAAAACCGGTCAGCTTATAACCAAGCTCTTTATTGCCTTTTAAAAGCCATTTTCTAATTGGATTGCCGACGACTTCAACATCTTTACGCGGGAAAAATTGCCGGCTTTCTTCAAACGACAAAAATATTTTCTGTGCGAATTTACTGCAAATTTTATTCGCCAGACCGGGAGAAAAATCAGATTCATGCAGCCACACCGGAATATTCAAAACACGCGCCGCAAAACAAACCGGCACGCTTATATAACCTCCTTTTGCAAATACCAATTTTGGCTTTAGCTTGCGCAAAATCCATAACGCCTGAAAAAAACCGACCGGCAATTTAAATACATCAACAAAATTTTTAAAATCAAAATATCTGCGCAATTTCCCTGCATAAATTCCATAAAAAGGAATTCCCGCCTGCATCACCAACTTCTCCTCCATCGCACCTTTTTCTCCAATATAAAAAATTTCTCC
>JBBUCQ010000099.1:0-3358 GCA_038057715.1 Patescibacteria group bacterium
GCTTGGAGGTTGAACACGGGACCGATCCGGTTAATAATCCTTTTGACGATATGCCCATTATTCAACAGCCTCCAAAGGAAATCATGAAAAATGAAGAGGGAATTTTCATTTTAAGGCCGTCATGCGGAGATGTTTGTCCGTGCCGCGCCATTCTCGGTCCGGCCACCGATTTGCAAACGGGAGATACTTTATTCGCAGGCATAACGGGAAAAGGGGGAATACCAATTTACGCTAAATCAAATGAAGAAACGTATTGAAAAGAAGTCAGATATCAGAGGTCAGAAATCGGGAATGCATAAAATTCTCAAGCTGATTAATGTTGTGTTGGTTTTTTTAATAATTATAAGCCTCGCGGTTGAAGTAGTGATGGTTACGCGCGTTGTTACAACACCGCAAGTTTTGGCCGTGCTACCGGGGGAAGAAGCGCCCGCCCAAGCCGAACCGACCGAACCGACCGCAAATGAAAAAGAATTAGAAAAAAAGTGCGTTAATGAACTGAAAAATTTTATGGCGGATAAACAAGTTGAATTCGGCGAGTTTATAAATCAGAATTTCCGATCGGAGAAACCAACTTCCGAACTTTTGCCGAAGGCGATTGAAAAATACAGGCAATACAGAGCGGAAGTCAGGGGAAAAGCTCAAGAATTAATGAAAGATAGCGCTTTGGGAAAACTTACGGCGGATGCCGCAATAAAAGAGGCTCCGGCTTGCGCCAAAGCGGTAGAAGAAGATTTTACGATCATGAAAGAGCTTCTGAAACAGCATGTTGCGAATAACGCGTATGCTAAAAAATCAACGCGGTTGCTGGATCAATATAAATTTTTAAATTCGCGGTTGGGCGAGCTCAATTTTACGATTGCGCAAACATACGGCTATTTTGCCGCACTATCGCAAAAATTACCCTGTTATGCAACAACAAAATGCGTAAAATAATAATTATAACAATCCGGAACCTGTTTATATTGGTCATCAGCGTAAGTCTGGTGGTTGCAACCCAATCTATGCTCCAGCGCGTCCGCGCCGGGGACAATGAGTCAGTGTACGATGCCGATAAGATTAAGAGTAAGTATCATGAAGCCATCAACGATATTTTTAACGATAAAATAAAAGTTTTGGTTGCGCTTGGGAACAGCCAAATGGAAAGTGATTTTAAAAAAATGCTAAAGCTCGTTTCTCCTCCGGAATTTGAAAAAGATGAAAGCGGGCAATTGATAAAACGCAAAGAATGCGATGGGGAAAATCTTTCAACATATTGCCTCGCGATGGCTTCTACCAATAAATATTTCGTTTTTCGCGCAGACATGCTGAAAGCGAGGGAACAAGAAAAGAAGGCGGCCGCGATGCAGTTTAAAAATCAATTTGGAAAAGAGCCGAAAGAAGCACAGCCGGAAGAGATTTTAGTGGAACAGCGCACTCTTTTCGGTACCATCGGAGACATGTTTCAAGGACAAAAAGCCATGCAAGGTTATGGTGAGGCGCTAAATGACATTGACCGCGAAATAGATATCAGTCGCCAAGCCATTGATCAGACGCTTAAAACCTATAACGAAATGCAAATGGCGCTTGTTATGCACAGTAAATATAAAAAGATTATAAAGTCTTTGGAAGATTATCGAGATAAAATTTCGGAAATCCGCAAAGAAGTGGATTTGTATCCTTTTACGTTTTTAGATCTAACTACAACGGCGTGCACATGAAAAAATATTTAATTTTAGCGGTTCTCGGGAGTTTATTGTTCGGTACGGTTCTGTATGCGGCGAATTCCGACGATAAATTGGTTATGGATGTCATAGGAACCGCGGGTACGGGCGCAACGTATGATTTAAATCCTTCCAAGATTTTTAAAAGCGATGCGAATTTCGGTCAGGATTTGTATGAAAATACTTATAACCGCGTTAGAAGCCAAGGATCGGATATTGCAATACAGCAATTGTTGGCGGAGCGCGAACTTTCCAAGGAAGAACTGCTTATTTTGATTCCGGGAGCTAACATTGGCAAGCTTTTAACGCAGGATGATCCGAAGGGGAATTTAACGGCTAAAGATGTTGAAGACCGCAGACTTGAACTTACAAGGCTTCTCGCCGAGGAAAAAGATCTCGCCGATTTGCAAGTCGCGGCGCAAATGGATATTGAGCCGACTGAAATTTTTGCGAATGGAGATGAAAGCGATTCCGGTTTTGATTTGCTTGTTGATTTGGGAATTATTGAACAGATTTTATTTGCAAAAACGCAGACTGTTTTTGGCGGAGGCGGTCCTGGCGCACCTGCAGGAAGCAAGGTTGTTGATGTTGGAGAGGCGGCGAAAGAAGAAGCCGCAAAAGAAGCGGCAGCTAAAAAGGAGGCTGATAAAAAGAAAAAAGCGAAAGAAGAGGCGGCAAATTTGGGGAGTGGCATGCCGGAGTCGGGAATGGCAGGAGGAGAAGGGGAAGCGGCGGGCGCGGTCTGCCCTTTAAATCAATCTTTTGACGCTGAAGTTAAAAAAGCGATTGTGCAGGAAAAAGCCTTGGAAGCTGAAAATGACGATTCGGGAAGCGGAAAAGGAAAAGGTAAAAAGGGAGATAAAAGCGGAGGAGTGGGGGGATCCGGCGGTGAAAATGGGGAAGGTAGCGGTGCGGAAGAAGGAAAGCCTCTTGAGCCGGAAAAAGCCGCAGATTGGAGCAAACCCAAACTTTGCGATGGACCGTTTTGCTTAAAAATAGAAGCGAAATATAAAACGGAAAGTTCATATCTTGCGAACGCGAATTGCGTCGCGTGTCATTTTGAAAAAATAAACGATGCGTTTAAAAAAACGCTTGATCATAATTTGGTTCCTTCTAAAGCGACCGGAAATCTTTTTGAATTGCCGAAATGCAAACGTTCGTTTTTGGGCTTGAAATGGAATTTTATTATGTTGCCGCAGCCGATTTTGACTCCGCCGAATGACGATTTGATAGTCAAAGGCGACATTATTAAGAACATGATAGATTTTTATGAAAAATATTATGATAATCCGGGCAGATGTGAAAAGTCGGTCGGAGGCGCGTGTAAAAAAGACAAAGGTCTTAAACCCGATCCGGACATAGAAAAAGAAATTGCGCAAAGAAAAATGGAACAAAAAGCTTCAGGCAAAACTCCGCAGGAATTATTGCGTGATATCCGTATTGAAGTTTCCGCAAAGAAAGCGGAGGCGGCTAAACTAATGGAAGAAACGCGTTCCGCGAACGACACTGAAAATCAAGTAAGCCAGTTTAAAGTTTTGCTTTCGGAAATAGATATGATGAACGGATATTTTGAGGGTTTTGAAAAATTATATAAAGATTTAATATCGGGCGCGGACGATTCGCCATGCAAAGTTTTATCATCTAAAGAAGCGTGCAAA
>JBBUCQ010000099.1:3458-12348 GCA_038057715.1 Patescibacteria group bacterium
CATGTTTTGAGCGTTGGCGGGATTTTCTTGCCGCAGGAATCGGCTTTCAGGATTTCAGCGATTATTGGCGCGATTTTTTCCTCTGGCCTTCGCATTTTGCGGACGTTATGAATATACAAGATCAGTTGAATAGAACGCGCTATTCGGTGATGTCCGCATTTTTACGTTGTGACTTAAATAATCTTAAAAATATAACCGAGGCTTATTACAGGCTCGAGGCGGAACTTTATTTTGTGCGGCATTTTGTTGATACGGACGGAGGATTTTTGAAAGTTTTGACCGAAAATGAAGGGCAGAGAGATAAATTTGCCGAGGAGATGATTGATTACATGATTTTAATTAAACCGGCTGACAATAAAGATAAAGAGCGTGCGCTTTATAAAGGATATTTTGATTTGTTTAATGCGAAATATGCCGGTCGCGCGCAACAATACAAAAATTTTAAAGACGATGCTCTGTATGCCGAATTGTATGCTAAATTTTTAGAATTTCAGAGCGTGATTAATGACTTTAAAAAGCTTGGTTCGGAAATGGAAGAGCTTGGGAATGAAGCTATTGTGGAACCTGCAAAGGCGATAGGAGCGGCGGCAACGGCTTTTTATAATAACCCATTGAAGGCTCTAAAAGAAGCCGGTAAAGCGATTTTAAAGAGATTTGATGCGTGCGTAGAAACGGAAGACAATCGCTATTGTGCCACCGGCGAAAGCAGAACCGGCGCACCGGAAAATTTCTTTGGCGATACGCCGGGATTTACAAAATCTTCGGACAAGAGAACTTTTAATGAGGCCATGTCTGCGATAGAACAGGCGGAGCAAATAAAAACGGAAGATGTGGACGAAGCGCAAATGCTTGCGCGTTATGAAATGCTGTACGGGCAGGCGAGCGGGGATGGAATGCGTGCTCTCGCCGATAAAATGCAGGAGATGATCGATACGTTGAAAAGCAGTTCATCTCCGTTGAATGAACTGGAAAATTGCTCTGCGCATGTAAGCGGGGAAGTGTGCAGGAATTAGTTAAGCGGCGCGGGACGAAGAAGAACATTTGGAGAAACCCATAAAAGGATATGTGATTCGTTAAATAACTGTAGTTATGATTATTCCTTACCAGAAAAAAAAACGTACAGAAGTTAAAAAATTCGTGTTAAATGTACTTTCTGAATTTGGATTTTCTTATAACAGGCGGGCTGATTTTGATCTCAGTGAAATAGATAAGTATTACTCTAAAACCAATCGATCTATTTTTCTTCTATACATCGATAAAAATAAAATTTTGGGTACAATTGCGCTAAAAAAACTAGATAAAGATACAGCTGAACTTAAAAGGTTCTATGTTGCCAATGAATACCGTGGTCAAAGCATTGGTCGCCAGTTGCACTCTGAAGTTTTAAAATATGCGCAAGTTTTTAAATATAAAAAAATTATTTTAAATACAACGCCAAATATGCTAAGAGCCATTGAATTTTACAAAAGAGCTGGTTACAAAAGATTGAGACAACAAGCAAAAAACTTAGAGCAAGTTTATTTTCAATTAGATGTCAGTCATCAGTAATCTTTGAGCTTCTGATATCAAAATCACCGCACTTTTGTTTTCAGTAAAAAGGACAATATTGTTCCGCTGTATTTTTCTTTTAGTGTTTCTTTTATTGATGCGTGTTGGCGATTTCTATTGAGCTCTTCCGCGAAGAAAGTGATATTTGTTTTGCAATACACGCAAGTGTCTTTTTTTGAGGAAATTATTTTGCCGCACTGGAAGCAATTGAATAACATTAGGCTATATGTTTATTAAGAAAATCGTCTATGGCGCTTTCACGGATTCGGTACACGCGACCGATGCGGCTCGCTTGTAATTTTTTCGCTTTTATAAGTTTCAAAACCGTAAAAGGGTGCAGGCTCAAAATTTTCGCGGCTTCTTCTACGGTTAGTATTGGATCATTCATGCCAGGCAGTTTTAATAAGCTTTATATAATCCTAGCAAATTTAAATAGATTTTTCAAATATCTAATAGCTTTTACATCTTTTTACCAAGTTTAAAATGATTTTGCAAGTGTTTTTTATAGAAAGATAAATTTAAGACAAGCTAAGGTAAAGCTGGTCAATTTAGGCTTAAATTAAGAGGCGTTAGTCAATTTGATTAAATTCTATTAAACTTTATCAAACTAGGCCTGCGCATCAATTTCTTCCTGATCCGCGTATGCGCCGGGAGGTTCAATCGGAACTGTAACAGCGGCGAGAGTAGGAGTTTGTTGTGGAGTGGCAGGCGATACTGCGCCATTTCCGTTTGAGATTGGTGCGGCGGAGTTGCCATTTGTGCTTGGCGCAGATGCCACAGCCACAGTTGGCGCCACCGGCTCCGTTTTAGCATCCGCCTCAATTGCTTTTGAAAGTTGTGTTTCTTCCATCTTTTTTTGCGCAATCTGCGCGGCTTGTTTCACATATTCGGCAGTATCAGTGTTTGTTTCAACATGCATAATATTAAACGGCACTACGATTCCGGCTTCATTAAACGCGTCCATCATTTGATGCATTATTTCGCTTTTTATTTTTATCCAGCCATCGCGCGAGCCGACCCAAAAACGCGCCGAAAGATCAATTGAACTATCTCCGTAATTCGTAACAAGCACCGACGGCGTTGGTTTTTTAAAAATTTTAGGATGTTTTTTTAAAACGCTCAACGCAGTTTTCATTGCGTAGCCAAGATTCGTATCATACGAAACATAAAGAGGAATAGAAATACGCCGCATAGGATTTGTCGTATAACTTACAACTTGGCTCGTAAAAATTTCGGAATTCGGAACGATCACTTTTGTTCCATCTATAGCCTTTAAAATCGTTGCACGGGTCTGAATTTCAACAACTTTTCCGAGAGTATTTCCGACTTTTATAAAATCGCCGATTGTAATTTGACGACTTACCAAAATCAACACGCCGGCCAAAAAATTCATAATTAAATCTTGTAGCGCGAAACCGATTCCAAAAGCCACTGCCGCTAAAATTGTAGTCAAATCTATTCCCGCGATTTTTAAAGCGATTGTAATACCGACCACCAGCGTTCCGAAATAAGTTACGCGTCCCGCTAAAACAAGAACTTCCTGATGTTCTTCGTCAATTTGGCTTTCAATCCGGCTTTCCACTGCGGATTTTGCGAGTTTTGCGACGATGATAGAAAGAACAAAAACAACCACTCCGGCAATCCAACTTGGAACTCGTCCGATCATATAATCAAAAAATCCCGCGACTTTATTTGCAAGTCCCGACTGCACTTCGCTTCCTGCGCCGGCTAAACCGGCTGTTGCCGCCTTTGCTATTTCTAAAAACATATCTGAATATTATACCATAAAAAGGGGGAGGAATAAAGCCCTTGTGAAAGCGTAATTATTGCTATAATGAAGCCGTAATATTTTTTAACTAAATTTCTATGGAAATTATAAGCATTTTATTCTCTCCAATCGCCATCGTTATCGGCGTTGTTTTACTTATTTCAATCCGCCAAGTTAATCAATATGAACGCGGGGTAAAATTTCTACTTGGGAGATTTACAAAAGTTGTGGAGCCCGGTTGGCGGCTTATTATTCCCATTTTTCAGTCAATGCAAAAAGTTGATATTCGTGTGCGCGCGATGGATGTGCCTGACCAAGAATCTCTCACGAAAGACAATATTCCGATCAAGATTAATGCTGTGATTTATTTTAAAGTTGCCGATGCTTCAAAAGCTATTCTTGCCGTTGAAAATTTTCTTTATGCCACAATCCAGCTTGCGCAGACAACAATGAGAAACGCTGTGGGTGAAGTTACGCTTGACCATTTAATTGCAAATAAAGAGGAAGTTTCAAGCCGCATTCAGCAAATTGTTGATAAAGTTACCGACGAATGGGGTATTGATGTGCAAAATGTTGAGCTGAAAGATATTATTTTGCCGGATTCTCTTAAACGCATAATAGCGCGACAGGCTGAAGCTGAACGCGAAAAACGCGCGGTGATTATCGCTTCCGAAGGCGAAGTTGAGTCTGCGGGAAATTTGGCGAAAGCTGCGGCGACTCTTGCGTCCGCTCCGGGTGCGCTTCATCTTCGTACGCTCGCGTCAATCAATGATATTTCCGCAAGTCCGTCAAATACAACCGTTTGGATGGTGCCGCTTGAAGTTTTAAGAGCTGTTGAGGGATTGACAGAAAAGTTGAGCGGGAAATAGTATAATATTTTTATGAAAAAATATTGTGTTATCGGTTGTCCTATTAAACATTCGCTGTCGCCGAAAATTTTTAATCGGGCGTTTCGGCGGATGAAAATTTCAGCGCAATATAAGGCGATAGAAGTTGAGCCGCGGAATTTAGCAAAATTTATGCGAGATTTTCGCGAAAATTATGCTGGCGCAAATGTAACAATTCCGCATAAGGAGAAAATAATAAAGTTTTTGGATAAATTAAGTCCGTCTGCGAAGGCGATCGGCGCTGTAAATGTGATTGTAAATCGGCGCGGGAAATTAGTTGGACATAATACTGATATATTTGGCGCGATGACGGCGTTAAAGCAAGAAATCAGATGTCAGAAGTTGGAGGTCAGAAATTGCAAAAACTTTTTACGCGGCAAGTGCGCTATAGTGCTTGGCGCCGGCGGTGCGGCAAGATCAATTGTTTATGGCTTAAAAAAGGCCGGAGCGCGAGTTACGGTTTTAAACCGTACTCTTTCTCATGCGAAAAAATTGGCGCGTGATTTTAAATTGTCTGGAGTCGGGCATCGCGGCTTCGGCATTCTTAAAGATTTTAACCCTGCACAGTCTAATATTTTGATAAATGCGACGAGCGTTGGGATGTGGCATAAAAAAGTCAAAAGCCTTACCTTGCCGATGACTCCTCTGCCGCAATTGAAAAAAATACTTCGCGGTTTAAAAAATAAACCGATTGTCATGGACATTATTTATCGTCCGCTTCTGACTAAATTTCTTCGCGACGCAAAACATGCGGGCTGTCGCGTTATTACAGGCGATAAAATGTTTTTAGTGCAGGCCGCAGAAAGTTTTGAGCTGTGGACAGGTAAAAAAATGCCTTGAGTTAGAGCTGTGGTCTCGCCTTAGCGGGATTTACGGCTTGGCTGGGAGCGGATTAGTCAACTTCATGGTGGTTCAGTTCGGTACGCATTTGCTCGCTTATCTATTTTAGATTTTTGCGAATTTAAAAATGTCGGCGCGGATATTGTATTTATTGTCCATTTTTCCGGCGGCATCTCTTCATTTATAATAAACCCGCTGTGAACCAGCCTTTCATGTTTTTTGCAAAGCGATTTTATGAAATCAGGATCGTGATTTTGTTCAAGCGCAAATCTGCGGGTATGATGGTAAATTTCCGATGGATTATTACAGTATGGAAACTCGCATTTTTTGCCAGCGCGTTCATCAACAATTTGCCTAACGGGAATGGGGGTATAGCGCGTAGTAAAGCCATATTCAGCTTTAATATTTTCTTGTTTTTTGACGCAACTTGGACAAATTTGGATAATTTTTCGTGCCTGCATCTTTGGCATTTTTAACGCGCTTTGAGTTTTATTTTTCATCTGATTTTCTCCCAACGCCGCCAGTTTCAAAAGTTCTTTCATGACTTCGTCCCAGCCTAAAGTTTCGCGCCGCTCTTTCTCTAAATCCTGCTTAAAAAGTTTTAATTTAAATTCAATTTCCGGACTAACGGGAAATGAAAGGCGGTTCCATGGTGACGGCTGAATATTTGCATTTGCCGAAGTGGATTCATCCATTAAGCTGGCATCCAAAACAGCCGCTTGCGACAACGGCGGATTATCTTCTCGTTCACCCACGTGAGTAAATTCTAATCTGTTAATTTTGCTATTGTCGTTGCTTAATAGCGCAGTCTGATTCTGGCAAAATTCTTGGTTTTTCCCACAATTTTCCATACGTCGTAGTTCTTTTATATATGCTTCCAAAGCGCGCGTATTTATTGTTTTTATTTTTTCCGCCCACTCTTTATCGGTTTCAGGAGTCGCAATGTATGCGATTTTTTCAAGCTTGCTCCAACCGCAAGCGCCAGTCTCCAATAAATTTAAAAGCGCAGGTTTGTCTGATAATTTTTCCGCCAGTCGTAAAATTTTGTCGGTTGTTTCATGGCTCATGCCGGCCAATTTTGCGGCAAATTCATGAATGGAAGCGGAACCGCGTTTTTTATAAAGTTGCCGTCTAAATACCTCCGGCAAAAGTCCTGCAAATTTTCGAGTCCAGCTCCGCGCGGAAGCGCCGTATTCTCTGCATTTTTGGTAAAGTTCGCTATCGGTGAGTTGAAATATTATTTGTTTAGAATGTGCAATCATATGTGCGTACTCATAATAACAAATACACCCCAAAAATCCAGAAAAATAGAAAATTTCGAATGGCGAAATAGCAAATTTTGTGGCGTGGACAGTTCAAAACTAGTCTTAATAAACCACCACCCGTTTTGGGCTATGGCGCGCCCTTGCAATCTTAATAAAAAGCGTTATAATACAGACCTTTATTGAATATTTACCATATCAACAATGGAAGCACAACGCACAGAAATAATCATACTTGACGACAGCGAACAAGTGCGCGCTGAAATTGCGGTGGTCGTAAAAAGAATTTTTCCGGGATTAAATGTAAATGAAAGCGGAGATGCGGAAAAAGTAATGAAAGCGATTGATGAATTTGCCGCAAAAATTTTGGTTTTAATTTCAGACAGTCAAATGAGAGACAGTATAGAAATGCGGTTGTCTGAAAAAGCCGGAGATGTCGGAGAAGCCAAAGAAAGATCTTCATTTCCTAATCCTGACGGAATGGATATTGTGCAATCAGCTAAACGCGCCGGAATTCCGCACGTTGCGTATTATTCAATAAATTCTTCATGGGCGGGGGAAATGATGAAAGGCGATGGAATAGTTTGTATTACAAAACCATCCCATGGTTGCCAAGGTAAAGACGGGCACGAAGACCCTAAACATCCCGCGCTTAAAGCGTGGCTGGAAGGCATTCGCGCAACTATTTCTTCAGAAACTCCGCCCCGGTAACATCCGGCGGCGGCTCTGCCTCCTCCTCTTCAGCCTCTCCGTAATCCTTGCCGAATGAAGTTTTGCTCATAAGAAAATCACTGCCATACAGCGTATACAGCCAGCGATAAAGCATTTCAACAATCACGGTTATAAATCCGAGCAAAGTCCAAATCACCGGTACCGCTGAAAAAAGCACGACGGTTTTATTTTGCCCCGTTAATTCATATGTCAAAATAATTATTGCCGTGGAAATTAATGTTGAAAAAATAACTCCGTAAACTCCTATAATCGCGTAACGCAAATTTCCTATTATTTCTAAAATCATCATGCTTGAGAGAGCGCTTAGCAGAACATGGAAACCCGCCAAAAACCCGATCATATCCATTAAATTTCTTGAGTCCAACAGAAGATAGACCGGAGCCAGCATTATAAAAATAACGAGGTTTGCGAAAAATATTTGGTATATTGCCGTTGAACGTCTGGTGTATTTTTCGTGTTCAACAAAGGTAAATAAAAGAGAGCCGACCAAGTTCGCCCCGAGCGACGTTAGAAATATCATTGCCATGAATACGAAGATAAAAAGCGGATGTTTTCCCGCTTCTCCTTCCAATAATTCAGGATTAAACGCCGATCCCAATATTGTTGCCGCGCCCAAAAATATTACGAGCAAGATTACCATTCCCGCGATTCCGCCGCCCAAGCCCGCGAATGTTTTTAAAACCAATGTTAAAAATGAAGGCGATGGTGGTCCCGCCTCCGCCGAGGCTACGGCGGGCAAGCCCGCTTGTTGTTGAATTTGTTCGTCAGACATAGATAGTAGAGGTTAGGTTGTTTTTATTTTACCATAAAACAAAATAAGTATCAGTGCGCCGGTAGTTAAGTACATATCTGCGAAGTTGAAACTCGGCCAAAACGAAAAGCTTAAGAAGTCTATTACGGAGCCCGTCCATAGCCGATTTATAAAATTTCCGACTGCGCCGGCGGAAATAAGAATGATGCAAAGTTTTGTTATGCGCTTTTCTATACTGCAATTTTTAGCGATCAGCCAAATTAAACCTGCGGCGAGCAGGGGAGTCAGGAATATCATTATTAAATTCGGAATCGGGATGCTGAAGGCTATTCCCTCATTAAAACTTAGAGAAAGGCGAAAAAAATCCGGCACAATTTCAATGGGTTGCGATAAATTATTTTTCGCGAGCCATTTTGTGATTAAATCTAAAATTACAAGATCGCAAGCGGCGGAAAACCAAAGGATATTTTTGCGTAAAAAAGATTGCACGGAGTCATTGTATATACCTTCCGCAAAAGAAAAAAGCCGCTAGATTTGAATTTTGAGTTCTTTTCCCTGTATTCTATATTTTGTTTATGCCTTCCGAACTTCGCCGCGGCCGTGTTGATATGGTTCTTCTGCTCACCGTTTTCGTCCTGCTCGTTTTTAGCATAATTATGATTACTAGCATTGGCGTGCCGAAATCCATCAGCCTTACAAGACCCGATGGCATGCTTTTTCCGAGCTGCGGGGAAGATGGAGTTGATTGTTTTTTCCTCCTTAAACGGCATGCGATTAGAGTCGGACTCGGTATTTTGGCTATGGGAATATTTTTTAAAATTCCCATTAGGTTTTGGAAAAAAATTGCCGTGTGGTTGTTTATCGCGATTTTTATTGCCCTTGTTTCAGTTCTTATTTTCGGTTCAACCGTGAATACGACAGCAAGAGCGTGGTTTATTTTTTACAGCACTTCTTTTCAGCCCGCTGAAGCCGCTAAACTCATTCTTATTTTTTATTTAGCGACTTGGATGGAACGAAAAGGCCGCGATATTACCGATTTCAGAAACGGATTTCTTTCTTTTTGCGCCGTGACCGGAATAATGATTTTTCCCGTTTTGCTTCA
>JBBUCQ010000100.1:0-2186 GCA_038057715.1 Patescibacteria group bacterium
ATAGAGGCACCCACTTAAAAATTACGGGAGCCATGTTGGCTAGATACGCAGGTAATATAAAGTACAGACTTTGCAGGATAATTATGGTCATCTTAAAAAGTGTACCAGATAGTCTACGATACTTACGATGGAAAATGCAAAAATAGCGTAAACTGTGAGTTCTGCTAATTCAATTTTACCCGAAAGGAAGAATACTATTAATAAAAATTGCAAAACAGTAACAATTTTACCGGCCAGTCTTGATTTAATTTCTGCGCTTCTCTTTATTTTAAACAGTTTTATCATCGCAAATCCCGTGCTGGAAAAAATATCTCTTATGAATATGAGAAAAATCCAGTAAATAGGCAAAGATAGTTGCACAAAAGAGGCGATGACGATTGTTAATACGAATATTTTGTCAGTAGCAGGATCCAATATGGCGCCGAATTTAGATGTTTGATTAAACTTTTTTGCTAAGTAGCCGTCCAAAAAATCGGATAATATTGCCAATCCGCAGAAGAGATATTTCCATTCTGGTTTAAGTGGCGCAATAATCAAAAATGCTAATGGTATTCTTGAAAGAGAAAGTAGGTTTGGTAATGAAAATATCTTCATGTATTAATTTCTAAAATTACTGGTAGGTGATCGGAAATTTTAACATCGGTTAAAACTCTTAATTCAGCGACATCAATGTTTTTTGAGCATATAAAAATATCCAATACGTTTTTTGGCTTATAGCTCGGGAACGTTTTGTCATTGGGACCATTTATTATTTTCAAGTTGCCTCCGGCAACAAGATGATCTAACTCCGATAAGCCTTTAAATACGTTGAAATCTCCACAAATAATGACTTGGTTTTTGTCTTCTGTCATTTTTTTAATTTCCCGAAATTGTTTTTCTCTTGTGTCCGCCACCAGCGAAAAATGCGCCATGAATATGAATATATCCTTGGGTAAATGTATTTCGTAAACTAATTTTTTTGTCCCGTATTTTAGATAATGTATTTTTACGCCCAAAATATTTTTTGCGAAGAATGCGTTTCCTTTTGTTTTAAAAAAGGGGAGGTGGCGTAAAAGGCTTTTTATGCCGTATTTGTTTTCTATCCACTGTACAGGGTAAGCGTTCATCAACTTTTTCAGTTCATCAAAAATTGAATTTTTTTCCATTTCTATAAAACAACATATATCCGGCTTTTCTTTGTCTATTGTTTCCACTAGTTTTGTTATAACTTTTTTGCGTACGGAACGTGGACAATAAACATATCTGTAGAAATTAAGGGCGTACTTTAGCGCAGAGCCGTCAATCCCTAAGAGATATTGAGTATTATAAAGGAGGATTTTGATTCTATTCATGGGCTTTAAGTATACCGTTTTTTCTTTGGTTTCTTTCGCATATTTTTTCTCACATCTATCCAGTTTTTAGAAATCTTTTCCCGCATCGCAATGGAAAACTGCACTTTGCGTGAGTGAGAATGATGCCGCGGCGTTTTTGAAAGTTTTTTCTTGACCACCATATTCAGTATAACATGTTATAATATTGCTCGGTTTATATGAAAGAAATAACGCTTGCTATCCGTGTTCCGAAAACAAACGAAACCGGTCCGATCGTGGCTGAACAGATTTTTGCCACTCTGCACGGTTTTTCTAAAAATAATAAGGATTCCATAAGTTTTGAAATCGCCAATACCGGCAGACAGATAAAATTTTACGCGCATTTCCCGGCAAAACTTCGGAATTTGATTGAGGGTCAGATTTACGCGCAATATCCGACAGCCGAAATTGAAGAAGTTGAAGATTATACGGTACAGATTTTAAACGCGCCTGAAGCCAAAAACGCCATGTCCGCTATTTTGACTTTTGAGGATCCTGTGATTTACCCGATTAAGCGTTATACGCAATTTGAAGATAAACTCACGCGGACCGCCGTTGATCCGATTTCCGGCATTACAGCGACTCTTGCGAAACTTGCGCATGCGCAAGATCAGGCATGGATTCAAGTTGTTGTGCGTCCTCTTTCGATGAAGTGGCGCATCACCTATGTAAAATGTCTGCGTATTGTCAGCAAGGGGATTCTTGGGAATATAGAGACGCTTAAAAAGGCTTATATAAAGCTCTTTATAACGCGCAGTTGGAAGCTTAAACTTTTGCTTTTTCCTTTATATATATTTTTTTGGTTTAAAGGAATTACATCCGGCATTAAGCATTCTT
>JBBUCQ010000100.1:2286-4387 GCA_038057715.1 Patescibacteria group bacterium
CCTTTATATATATTTTTTTGGTTTAAAGGAATTACATCCGGCATTAAGCATTCTTCAATAAATTTATTGGAAGATTCGTCATCTTCTTCGGCAGATGAATTACGCGAAGAAATGTCAACGCGCCATGAAAAAGAAACCGACGTTGATGCCGCGATGGATAAAATTTCAAAGCTTCTTTTTGAGGCGACAATCAGAATCGTTTATATTCCAAAAACGCACGACTTGGAATCCGCAACATCCAAAATTCGCGAGATAGCGGGTTCATTTAAGCAGTTCAATATTCCGCATTTAAACGGTTTTCAAATGCATAGTATTCAAAAAGGGGAGTCCGGTGTAAATGATTATGTCCAACGTAAAATGAACGGCGAATTGGTTTTTAATAATGAAGAATTGGCGACAATTTACCATTTGCCGCACATGTCAGTTTCTACCCCGAATATCGCGTGGGTGCGTTCCAAAAAGCTTGAGCCTCCTTCCGATTTGCCGATGCTGGACAGCGTTAATGCTGATGAAGGTTTCACTTTGCTTGGAAAAACAGATTACCGCGGAATAAGCCATGAATTCGGGATAAAAACGAGCGATCGCAGACGTCATATTTATATAATAGGTAAAACCGGCATGGGAAAATCCACCCTGCTTGAAAATATGATTTTTTCGGATATACGGAGCGGAAAGGGGATTGCTGTTGTTGATCCGCACGGAGACCTTGCCGATAAGATTCTTGATTTTGTCCCTCCCAACAGAACGAATGATGTTATTTTATTTGATCCGTCCGACCGCGATCATCCTGTTGCTTTTAATATGCTGGAAAATGTTGACCCTTCTTATAATACGATTGTTGCTTCGGGATTGGTCGGCATTTTTAAGAAAATTTATGCTGAAAGCTGGGGGCCGAGGCTGGAGCATATTTTGCGCAATACTATTTTGTCATTGCTGGAATATCCGAATACGACAATGCTCGGAATAACGCGAATTTTGCAGGATCAAGATTTTCGACGCAAAGTTGTTAAAAAAATCACGGATCCGATTGTGAAAAGTTTTTGGGTGAATGAGTTTGAGCGTATGGAGCCGCGATTAAGGAACGAGGCGATTTCGCCGATTTTAAATAAAGTCGGGCAGTTTTTATCCAGTCCCATTATTAGAAATATCGTCGGTCAGCCAAAAAGCTCCATCAATCTGCGTTTCGCCATGGATAATAAAAAAATCGTGATCGTTAATTTATCCAAAGGAAAAATAGGCGAGGATTCGTCGTCTTTGCTTGGTTCTATGATTATTACGAAATTCCAGCTTGACGCTATGAGCCGTGCGAATATTCCTGAAAAAGACCGCACCGATTTCTATTTATACGTTGATGAATTTCAAAATTTTGCCACCGAGGCTTTTGCCACGATTTTGTCGGAAGCGCGCAAATACCGCTTGGACATAACTATGGCGAATCAATATATCGCGCAAATGCCGGAGGAAGTGCGGGATGCGGTTTTCGGCAATGTCGGCAGTTTAATTTCGTTTCAGGTCGGTTTTGACGATTCCGAAATGATTGCAGGCCAGTTTGGAGGAGATGAGGACATGATGACGGATCTCGTTGCTTTGCCTGTCGGCAGTACATATATTCGGCTTCTTATTGACGGTATGCCGACTCCCGTTTTTTCAATGTCAACTTTTAGAGCTCCGCAGTTTGAAATAGAAGAAGGCCGCCGTGAAAAGATTTTAAAATTCTGCCGCGAGAGGTATAGCGCAAAGAGAGAAGTTGTTGAAGATAAAATTCGTCGCTGGAGCGAATCAATGGAAGATAAAGATTAAGTATGCTTAATTTTTTTAAAAAATGGCTTCATCAGTGGAAAGAGCTTTTAAAAGAGAAGAATTTTAGAATTTCTTTATTGGTTGGCATAGCTCTTTTGTCGCTTGCATTCGTTGTTAATTATCAGTCTGTTATTTATACGGATAACGTAGAAGTTGTGTCTGTTGGTGATTTGATTTTAGATAATATTCCCACCGTTGATCTTCTCTTTATGTATACGTGGGGAATTTTTATCGTGCTTGCTATAGTTGTGGTTTACCCGATTTTTTTCAGGCCTGAACTTCTGCCTTTTGCGGCGAAAAC
>JBBUCQ010000100.1:4487-17237 GCA_038057715.1 Patescibacteria group bacterium
TTCATTAGTACTTTTATTCCCGGCAGAGTTTTTCCTTCAAGAAATTCCAACATTGCGCCGCCGCCCGTTGAAACAAAAGTGAATTTATCCAGCGGAATGCCGGTTCGTTTAAGGGCATCTATTGTATCTCCACCTCCGAGATAGCTTTTTGCTTTCCCCTTTGCCAACGCTTGAGCTACAGATTTTGTGCCCGAAGAAAAAGGAGTAAATTCATAAAGACCCATCGGTCCGTTCCAAATTACAGCCTTTGAAGCGGCAATTATCTCTGCAAAATGTTTTTGGGTTTTGCAACCTATATCCAGAATTTTCATATTTCCTTCAACGTCTTCCAGCGGCAAATTGGCTGTGACGGCATATTGAGTTACGACATCGGCGACAATTACATCCTGTGGCAAAACGATATTCTGTTTGCGTTTCTCGGCAAGCATTAAAATTTCACGCGCAGTATCTATCTTCTTTTCTTCACATAATGATTTACCGATATCATATCCCTGCGCTGCTAAAAAAGTATTTGCGAGAGCGCCGCCTATCAAAATATTTTCCGCGATTCCGAAATAATTTTTTATAAGTCCGATTTTCGTGTCAATTTTTGCGCCGCCGATTATGAGAGTTAAAGGTTTTGGCGGATTTTTAATCAGCGGAGCAAGATTTTTAATTTCCTTTTCAACAAGCAGTCCGGCGTAAGAAGGCAGATATTTCGCAATTCCGGCTGTTGAAGAGTGTGCTCTATGGCAAGCCGCAAAAGCGTCATTAACGAAAATATTTCCAAGTTCAGCGAGCGCTTTTGAAAATTTAGGATCATTTGCTTCTTCTTCAGGATGGAAACGAATGTTTTCAAGCAGAGCTATGTCGCCGTTTTTCATTTTATTAAGAGCGGTTTCAACATTTTTACCCGTGCATCCATGAATATTTATTACACGTTTATTTAGAAGTTTGCTTAGGCATTTTGCGACATCATCCAATTTTAAACTATCCACGACGCGTCCTTCGGGTCTGCCGAGATGGGTTATTATAATCACTTTCGCACCCTTCTTAATCAGAAATTTTATGGTAGGCAAAGTTTCGCGGATTCTTGTATCGTCCGTAACGCCTCGGCGATCAATCGGCACATTGAAATCCACGCGCAGCATAACGCGTTTTCCTTTGATATTTTTCAACTGTTTCAAAGTGCGTAGCATCACGGTCATTATAGGGGGCTTTTAAATAAATTCAAAAGAGAAATTGCGCATTCATATCCTTTATTCATTTTTAAATCTTCGCCCGATCTGGTACGAGCTTGTTTTAAATTCCTGCACATCAAAACTCCGAACATAATCGGGATTTTGTGTTGTATTGATATGGTTTGTATTCCGTACGTTACGCCTTTGCATACTGCGTAGTAATGGTCTGTTTCGCCTTTTATTACACAGCCCAACGCGATTAAACCTTTGAATTTGCCGGAATCCACAAGAATTTTAAGCATTAGAGGAATTTCAAATGCGCCGGGTATATTTATAACTTCAATATTTTTTTTCAGCGTGTTGTTTTTTTGAAAAGCTTTTTGCGCGCCTTTGAGCAATCCATCTGAAATATTTTCATTATATTGAGACACTATTATTCCGATTTTGCCACCGTTTTTGCCACCCATGCCGAGCTTCAGCTTGGCATTTTTTTTATTTAAAGTTTTATTCTCGTGTTTTTTCGCATATCTCGCCATAATATCAATTTCAATATTTACTTTGTCTCCCGCCTTTAAACCGCCAAGATTGGTGTGTGTTTTTGTAAAAGGAATTACCGCTACCGAAAATGTATTTTTAGATTTGTTGACCGCGGTGACGGTCAGGCTGACTCCGTTTACGGCAATAGACCCCTTTTCAAATATAAAATTTATAAGTTTCTTGGGAACGGAAATTTCCAGCGTATTTCCGGTTTGAATGATTGTGCCTGCGGCATCAATATGTCCTGTTACAAAATGTCCGTTTATAGCGTCTGCGATTGTCATAGCTGGTTCAAGATTTACCGGCGTTCCTATTTTTAATTTTTTTAAATTGGTTCGTTTTAAAGTTTCATGGACAACGTCAACTTCAAAAGTTTTGCCGGAGATTTTTTTAGCAGTCAGGCAAACGCCGTTGATAGATATGCTGTCGCCAAGCTTCGGTTTAATCTGTTTGCTTATAATTTCCAAAATCATACTGCCGTTTTGACTGGGAGTTTTCCCTTTGATTAAGCCGATTTCTTTAACTATGCCCGTGAACATGTATTTGCATTATATTACATAATTGCGTCAATAGTAATTTTTAATGTTTTTGTCATAAAAAGTTTAGAGAAATTTCATAATGTTTTGATAACGTGATGACACTTATTTTTTAACCCATTATTCTATGCAAAATGGCGTAAACAAGGTTTTGCTTGTTGGGAATCTCACTGCCGATCCGCAGATTATTCCTACAAAAACCGGCACAAGCATGTCAACCTTTTCGGTTGCGGTAAACCGCGGCTGGAAAAACAAAGACGGTGAAAAGGTTTCGGAAACCGATTTCCACAAGGTGGTCGCTTTCGGGAAACTCGGGGAAATCACGGGCACATATTTAAAAAAGGGCAGGAAAGTGCTCGTTTCGGGACGTCTTAAAAACGGTTCGTATGTAACGAAAGACGGGAGCAAAAGGTATACCACGGAAGTTATATTGGATGATTTTAACTTTCTGTCTTCCAGAGCTAAAAAAGAAGTACAAGCGGAGGTTCAAGGTGAACTTCAAGCTGCGTAGTTTTTTGGCAATCCTAATTCTGGGCTATGCGGTATTACGCAAAGCGGTTGAAAAAGGCGTAGCCGCATAGCTCGTTATGGGATGAAATATTTTGCTTTTGTTTTTTTATCAGCAAAGTTTAGCGTAATATAATAATATGCAGACTCAAGACTTCTATAAATTTAAGCTCGGTTTTAAGGGCAAACTGATTGAAAATAGCGTTGATGCGTTTGATGTAGCGAACACGATTTTAGCCACAAGCCAATCACTACAAGAATTGGCGGTCATTCATTTTGGCGAACAAACTGCAAAAGAAATTAAACTCAATATAAATGCTTTTAAGCAGGGTTCTTTAGAAACTGACTTTTTAATGTTTTATAATGTTGCTAAAGATAATATCGCTCCACTATTGCCTATAGTTGGAAGTATTTATGAGACAGGCAAAACGATTTTAAGTGGTTACAAAACCTATATTGATGTAAAAAAACTTCTCAAAGGTAGACGCCCTAAAAAAGTCGTGGCAAAAGACAATTCAACAGTATCAATAACCGCTTTTGACAATGCAACAATAAATATAACCTATAATGATTTCAGAGCTTTACAAAGTCCTACATTGGCAAAAAATGTTGAAAAATCCATATTGCCTCTTACAAAAGAGGGTTCAGAATTGGAAGAAATAGTAATTGAGAGTGAAGAAAAAAATACTCTAACAATAAAAAGATCAGACACCCCATATCTAATGGCAAGTGAAGAAACGCAGGTGCTTTCTGAAGTAAAATATAAAGGAATTATAAGCAAAATTGATACAAAAGCATGTAGCGGATATTTAGATATTGGCTCAAAGCGGCTGCCTTTTAATTATGAAAAATCTTTGCCACAGGAAAATTTTCTTATTCTGGTAGAGTCATTGAAAAGGCGCATCCAAATATATCTCATCGGACAGGTTACTATGGACTACCAAAATAATCCCAGAAATATGTTTGTTAAAGATGTTCAATCAGATGTAAAATTATTTGAATGAAAACTGATACAAAAACCCGCTTCTAAACTATTCTCTATAGTGCCCTTTCCAAATACTACCCATCAAAAGCTCAAAGGGGTGGATGGGATTACAGTTGGTGCCCCGCCAAGGCGGGGTCATGCGTGACAAAATATGCCAGCTACTTTTTATTAACACTTGTCCCGCTAGGCGGGACTCGCGCTTAGTGTATAATTTATCCATGCGTTTCTCCATTGTAATCCCGACATACAACCGTAGCGAGAAACTGAAAGAATGCCTAAAAGCTTTATTTGATCAGGATTATCCGAAAAAAGAATACGAAATCATAGTTGTTGATGACGGCAGCACCGATAATACCCCGCAACTTTTGAAAAAAATGCAGAAACTATCTCATGTTCCTCTGTATTTTTTTTTACAGCCAAACCAAGGGCAGGGAGTAGCGCGCAATAAAGGTATTCAAGAGGCGCAGGGTGGAATTATTCTGCTGATAGGCGACGATATTATCGCTACTCCCCAGCTTTTAAAAGAGCATGATCGCACGCATAAAAATCATCCCGAAGAAAATGCGGCATGTCTCGGCTTTATTACATGGCATCCAAAGTTAAACCCGACGCCTCTTATGGAATTCATGGAGCGCGGAGGCGCAGTGCTTGGACGTTTCGGCGGTCATCAATTTGCATTTGATCTGTTGGAAGGCAAAGAGACGGCTGATTATAATTTTTTCTACACTTCAAACATTTCGTTAAAAGCCTCTCTGCTAAAGAAATTCAAATTTGATCCGTGGTTTTCCGGCTATGGATGGGAAGACATTGAATTGGGCTATAGGTTGACGCGCTCTGCCGGTCTCACTTTATATTACGAACCCAACGCAATCGCTTTTCATGATCACGCCATGACTATGGAAGATTTTGTAGCGAGAATGCGCAATATAGGCAGGTCAAGCAGAATTATAAATAAAAAGTATCCGGAGTTAAACAAAATGCCAAGCAATCGGAAACAAACAATTTTCCGTATTCTAAGCCATCCTCTCGCAATAAAATTCTTTAAATTGTTCGGCAGAAATTTCGGATTTTACGCGCTTTCTAAAAAATATTTTCTTGAAGGATTAAATGAGGGCTATAATGAAAATAACTAATTATTAATTTCTAATTTTTATGAAAAAGAAAATTGCGATTTTTATTACGGTTATAGTTATTTCTTCTTTAATTGCCGGATGTTTCGGGCAGAAAACGGATACCGGTCCCGTTAATTTAACGATGTACGGTTTGGATGACAGCGATGTTATGGAGCCGATTATTCAAAAATATCAGGAAAAATACAGCGCAGTTCGTATTAAATATAAAAAATTCGCGGATCCGGTGGCTTTTGAAGATTTGTTGGTGAATGAAATTGCGGAAGGGGAGGGACCGGATATTTTTTATCTCCACAACACTTGGCTTCCGCGCCACATAAAGAAAATTGTGCCGTTGCAGTCTGAAACGCTGATTCCCGAAAAATTCACCGAAATATTTGCAAATGTATCTAAACAAGATTTTGTTCAGCCCGATCCCAAAGATGGGGCTCAAAAGATTTACGCTTTGCCGCTTTATGTGGATACTTTGGCTCTTTATTACAATAAAAAAGATTTTGAACAAAAATTTCCGGAACGAGGAAAACCGGCTGGAAATTGGCAGATATTTCAGGATGAAGCAAGCCAATTGCGTCAGCAAGCAAGCGACACAAATGTGCTTGAACACGGGGCAATTGCCATGGGTCGTTCCGACAATATCCGTTTGACGGCCGATATTTTATATAATCTTTTCCTGCAAGGCGGAGTCTCTTTCTATGATGATGCGTTTAAAAAAGTCAGTTTAAGCGGCGGCGCATCCAAATATTTTGATTATTTTTTAAGTTTTGCCGATTCAAAAAATAAAAATTTCAGTTGGAATTTTGAACTTGCGCCTCCTTCCGTTAATTCTCTCGGCGAAGTTGAGGCATTTTTATCCGGCAAAGTATCATCTATTTTGGCTTATTCCGATCTTTATCCACGCCTTGAAACGGAACTTAAAAATGTTAAAACAAAGGCAGGCGGTACGATATCTTTAAGTGATATCGGCGTTATGCCGGTACCTCAATTTGCCGAAAATGAAGCCGATTATAAAGTGTTTGCGAATTATTACGGATTGGCAGTTTCCAGAAATTCAAAAAATCCTACCGTAGCTTGGGATTTTATTAAATTTTTAACCACTTCACCGCAAAATGCGGGATCTTACCACACTAAAACAAAACGGCCTGCGGCCCTTCGCGATTTGGTTGAAGCGCAAAAGAAAGAACCCGTAACCGAAGTCTTTATTTCGCAATTGGGATATGCCGGCAGTTTTAGGATTTTCTCGGACAGCAAATTTGCCAATGCATTAAAAGAGGCTGTTACTGCGGCAAATCAAGGATTAAGTTCGCAGGAAGCTCTAAATCAAGCCGTAGATCGAATGAATGAAGTTTTGAAAACGGAAGCTCCGGAAGGACTTTATCCGAAACCTAAACTTAAGAAGAAATAATAGTTAAGGCTTCTGCAGAATATTAGTCCGTAGGTCGTTTTGATTTAAAAAAGAGAGCTATTTTGTTCTGTGTAACTTTGTCTCCTTCTCTGAAGATTAAATCAAGTATCGTACATATATATGCTAAATATGCATCTACATTTATTGATCTATCTGTGCAATATTTAATGCATCTTTCAGCAATGAGAGATAACGTGACGGCGTCGCCTTGATTTATTGTTTGTTGCGCGATAGCCATTAATTCCGAAAAAGGAATTTGGTCGATTTCTCGTCGAATAATTTTGCCTCCTTCTTCTATAGATCTTTGTATTTCTCCGCTTACTTCATGACATTGTTTGCATAATGGTATATGAGCTTCAATTTTAGCGCGAATTTCGTCCGACAGGTTTTTAGGCAACACTCTATGTCTTAAAAGATCACCATATGATGGACAATCGATTGAAGAGGGTCGTTCTGGTTGAGGAATATCAGGATTCATACGTTTAGGTTTAAATACAACCTATATTTAAGGGTTCAATATGGAATATGTCAAGTGGATTCGTGTTGACAAATAGTTTCTACGTGTGCTATTTTGGCGACCAATATAATAGTCATTTATTTTTTAACCCCAAATAATATATGGAAAAAATGGATTCACAACCTGAAGGATTGCCCGATGGGACACAAGTTCTTAAAGAAGTAAATTCTACCGGTGAGCTTGAAAGTGGTAAGACATATTTTAATGCCAGAAACGGAAAGTTAGCGTTATTTTTAGGTCCAGCCATGAGTCCTGACGATTTTAAAGTTCGTTACATGTGGACGCAAATTGATCCTATAACTGGTGGACCTGCTAAAAGTGAAGAAAATGAAAACGAAGATGCCTTTTCTCTCCCATTACTTCATGTAAAATTGCCGGAAGGCTTTTTAAAGTTATTTGAAATGCGGGTAGCGTAATTTATATTTACTATGGAAACATTAAGAACACCCGAACGTATTCCTACAAATGGAGAATTAACCAAGCTTGTTGATAGTTTTGAGGAAACCGTTAAATGTTTGATGGATGTGAGACATGTAGAAACAGAGACGACAGAAGATGTGAAACTCAGACATAAAGACACTCTTGATAGTATGGATACAATAGCATATGGTCAAAAACCTTTATCTGCAGCAGCTAAATATTACAGGAAAACGGTTCTTGAAGATGGAACTGAAATTAGATTTCAATTTAATCCGGATAATCCATTAAACGATGGTGCAGTACCTGTAAAAGTAGATATTAATCTTCCTGAAGATAAGCATATTAAGATTTCTAGCTTAAAGGACGCTCGTCTGCGTCGTTTTGGCGTTACTAATTATGATAAAAGAGATTCATATGAGAACCCAGGGTCAGAAAAAAGATTACATGGTTATCAATTTGCAGCAGGAGAAAACATTAGAAGCAGACCCGTTATTGGTGTTGATGGTTTTAGGGATATATCCGAAGATACCAATAATGCGATCAGGCTGGAAATTCTTCAAGCGCTACATAAATTAATTGTAGAGGCAATGTACCAACCATACCAGAAACCGGTGCGTAACTGGTTTCAAAAATTACTTTCTTAACCTTTTTATATGGAAACTCAAAAAATTACTGATGAAAGGCGTAAAGGGGAACCTCTAAGCGAAGGTAGGGCTAGTCAGCTTGTAATGGGAATTAAACGCTCTATTGATGTGTGGGGTGAAGATCAAGATGCTTGTAATAAGCATGTACGTGACAGGATGTTGTTAGAACTACGCAAGATGTTAAGTGTTGTATTGCATACGCTCAAAATTGATGAGTTGTTTCCGGAACCCGATCCGGCAGAGGCATTTAGAAAATCATTGCAATTTAGAAAAGACGATTCATTGTCAAAAATCAGAGGTTTATTTATGCAGGCATGTGATTTATGTATGGAAAAAGATATGGCAGATGGTCCCGAACAGTGTAAAGATTCAGTAAAAGACCAATATGGAAAACAAAAAGAAGTAGTTTTATCAGAAAAAGGATTTATTAATTTAATTTGTATGTTGGGATTGGATGATGGTAAGCATGGTGGGCGTAGGGATATTTTTTAGTAAACTATAAATATCCCGCCTTAGCGAGGTAACCTTTTAAGAATTCTTTTATATTCATTTTGCGCTTGGATTCCGGCTGGACTTCTAGAGGTAAAAGAGCCCCTTTTAGCGTTCCTATAGCCAAAATTTTGCCATCTACGACTTGCACCATACCTGTACTAATTTTTTGTTCACCAATTACGGCCTGAGTAATTTTTAATCTTTTCCCGTTCCAAAGTATTGAACATCCCGGCCAAGGCGTATATGCGCGTATCTTTCGTAAAATTTCTAGAGCTGTCCCCTTATATACATCAATAAAACCATCGTTCTTTTGTATTTTTTTACAATAGGTGGCTACCTGGTTATTTTGAGGTTCGGAAGCTCTATTTTTAGCAAACTTTGTTAATATTTCTCCGGTATTTTGAGCCGCAAAATCGGATAAATGCTTATATAAAGTTTCAAAAGTATCATCCTCCGAAATTTTCAGTGATTTTTGAGCGATAATGTCGCCGGTATCCATCTTTGAGTCCATTTTTATCCACGTAATGCCGGTTTCGCTATCTCCATGTAAAATTGACTCCTGTATAGGAGAAGCCCCGCGGTATTTAGGGAGCAGGGAAGCGTGGATATTAACAGATGCAATCGTCGGTATATCCAGAATCTCTTTCGTCATTATTTCGCCATATGCCACGACCAACAAATAGTCGGGGTTTAATTGAATAAGTTTTTGCTTCAGTTCACCGATTGACAGTGGTAGTTGAACAATTAATTTGTTCGCAATTGCGGCTTCTTTTACAGGAGAGAATGCTGTTTTAAGGCCTCGTCCCACTGCTTTATCTTGTCCTGTAATAACTAAAGGAATATGGAAACAGGGATCAGTTGCCAGCCCCTGCAAAGTGCCAACTCCGAATGCTCCTGTTCCTATAAAAACAACTGAGATTGGATTCATACTAATAGGGTAGAGTGTAGAGAGTAGAGGGGATAGGTCTGATATAATATATTCTATTGACAAACCCCTGCCCTCTGATACAATAACGAGCTTTATGACATCTACTACTCAAAATCAGTTTGATCAGGCGATCGCCCTTATAAATTCTGCGAAACGAATTCTGCTTGTTTCGCACAAAAGGCCTGATGGCGATACATTGGGCGCATCCGGCGCGCTTTATCTTGCTCTTGAACAATTGGGCAAGAAAACCGTTCTTGCATGTATTGATGAGATTCCACAACGTTTGCAGTTTATTCCGGCAACCGAATTTTTCGTTAAAGAATTCAATATGAACGGGTTTGATTTGATTATTATAAGCGATGCAGGAGCCCACCACATGACCGGTTTTCATGAAAAATATCCGGACTTCCTTTCTAAACGTGTGCCGATTATAAACATAGATCATCATGCTTCAAATGATAATTTCGGGACTGTTAATATCGTTGATACAAGCGCTTCTTCGGCAACAATGATTATTTGGGAGATGTTGAAGTTGATGCCGGTAAAAATTACAAAAGACATGGCGTTTGCTCTTTTGACCGGAATTTATAATGATACCGGTGGTTTTATCCATTCAAATACGACAAAAGAAACTTTTGAAATCGCCGCGGAATTAGCGAAAATCGGAGTTAAACCGACCGAAATTGTTCAGCCTCTTTTTAAACAAGCCACATTCAGCCAATTGAAATTATGGGGATATATTTTGGAAAATATGCGTAAAAACGAGAGCCAAGTTCTTTCGTCCGTTTTATGCGAAAAAGATTTCTGGGAGATTGGCGCATATGCCGGCGATACTGGCGGAATAATTGATTTAATGAATACCGTGCCGGATGCTGCTTTCAGCATGCTTCTCGTTGAAAATGAAGGATGGGTAAAAGGTTCGCTTAGAACACAGCGTAATGATGTTAACGTTTCGGATATTGCGGGAAAATTTGGAGGAGGCGGACATCCGAAAGCGGCCGGTTTTCGCATACAGGGAAGGCTTGAAAAACAAAATGTTTGGAAAATTGTGCCGAGTGAACCTCCGAAGAACAGATTTTCTTAAACGAGTTCTGCAAATTTCGTGCGAAAACTTTGAACCGCGACGAAGCCGTATCAGTCACCGATACGGTGAGGAGCGGTGAAAAATTTGTAGCCGAAATTTGCAGAACGTAGTAGAAAAGATGTTCTTCGGAGGTTCACTAATAGACGGATCTGGGGTAAAATAAACGCGCAATGAGTTATAAAAAATACCTTTTCATTCTCTCGGCGGTTTCGGTTGTAGGATGGGTTTCGTGGTTAATGGTTATTTTTCGCCTTGATCCATGTACTGCTCCGGGCGAAATAACAATCTGTCATTCCGTATCCGCGCTTTCGCTGATACTCTTCTTCTTCAGCGCCTTTTTCGCTTTCACGGCCACAATCACACTTTTAAATTTTCTCCTGCGCATTTGGCTTCAGCATTACGAAGTTTATATCGATCATTTTAATGTTTCTTTGAGGCAGGGGATTTTGCTTACGTTTTGCGTCCTGAGCGCGCTCGGACTTCTTTTAATAAACGCGCTCACTTGGTGGAGCGGTTTCTTGCTGATTTTTATCGTGGTTTTGCTGGAGTTATATTTCAGCCGGCAAAATTAATACGCCGGATTCCTCAAAAGCCTTATTTTATTAAACGGCCACAACACGACCCACGCTTTTCCTTCAATATTATTTATAGGAAGGAAATGGTTTATATCATCGTTGCATTCGCGATCTCCCGGCCCGCGGAAACACGTTCTTGAATCGGTGCTCTTTTTCCTGTTATCGCCGAGCGTAAAATAAAAGCCTTCGGGCACTTCGTAATTCGCCGTTAAATGGGACGGAATCGGGAATGTTTGACCGCTATTCTCTTTACTTAAATAATCTTCAGGCAATTCCCACCCGCTTTGATGTTCCTTGTTGTAAACAAAAACTTTTCCATTTTGTATTTTTATTTTTTCACCCGGCAAGCCGATTATGCGTTTTATATAAAAATCTTTTTCATTATGAGGCGGCCTGAAAACAATAATATCTCCGCGCTCAGGCACTCCAAAACGTTTCCCGAAAAACGGGTAGTAAACGGCTTTATTTACAATAAGATATTCTCCGAACGCATCTTGGCAGGAGCTTTTAATATAGTTAAGTGTGTTACACATTGAAGGTCCGTAAACTTGGAAAGGCGATATCAGATAAGTTCGTACGGCAAAAACGAGCGCAATTATAATCACTATATTAAGAATAAGATCTGCAATGAAATAGGCGGTCTGGTGTTTTGTTTGAAATTTGTCTATGAAATTTTTCAGCATACGTGTTAAACTTTTGATGGTATGATACGCGATTTTTTATACAAAGGCTATCTGGCGGAAGGTGAGAAGATTCAATTTGTGATACATCGCCATTTGTTTATGCAGGCGAAGAGTTTTTTTAAAGTTTTTTTCTTTGGAATATTTATTCCTTTGGTTGCATGGTGGCTGTTTCGCGATATCAAGGAGATAGCGCTTTTCGCCGCCGTTTGGCTTGCGATCGGCGTTCTCCGTTTTATTTACGAATTTTTTGATTGGTATTACGATGTTTGGCTCGTTACCAACGCAAGCATTGTGGAGATTATGTGGGAAGGCTTTTTTAAAAAAAGTTCCACGAGAATAGAATATCATATTATTCAGGGCATAGGCTATGAAGTGACAGGATTTGGTCGTACTATTTTTAATTACGGCACGATAGCGCTTGATAAATTTGCCGGCGGGCAGTCGGTTTTTGATGGAGCGATTTCTCCGCGCAAAACGTCCGAAATGCTCACGCGTGCGCAGGAAGATTTTGTGACCAATAAAAGTTTTCGGGATCATCGCGCTTTGCAGGGAATTCTGACGGATATGCTACAGAAGCATATTGTGGAACATGGTGTCCCGGAGGGAGAAGAGGAGGAGGAGGAAGTATGAATATCCATCCCGCGAGGCGGGACAAAGCTCAAATGATAAATAAAATTCAAAATCCCAATGTTAAAAAATCTAAGATTTTCATTTTGGGAGTAACCGGAGTGATAGGCAGTGGGAAAAGCGAGTTTTGTCGCTTCTTACGCAGACAATTTGATTTTTATTGGATTTCTGCGGATAAAATTGTTCATAGTTTATATTTTGCCGGGAAAAAAGGTTATAAAATAATCAAAAAGCATTTCGGTGACGATTTTGTTAATAAAAAATGTGTGGATAGGAGCAAATTGCGCGAATTTATATTGAAAAATCCCGTTAAATTGAAATTTTTAAATGAGTTGATTCATCCTCTGGTTGCGGAAGAGGTGAATAAAAAAATTGTTCAGATAAAACGCGACCATGAAAGCAAAAACCGGATTTTTATTTGTATTGAAGCTTTTTATTTTGATAAGAAAAATTTGGGTAAATTTGTAGATCAAGTTGTAAAATTGGATGCGACGGATGAAATAATTTTAAAACGATTAAAAAA
>JBBUCQ010000100.1:17337-20055 GCA_038057715.1 Patescibacteria group bacterium
CCGAATATTAATGTTTGTCCGGTTTGCATGGGTTTTCCGGGGATGTTGCCCGCGATTAACTCTTCAGCATTAAAAAAGGGGATTACTGCGGCGCTCGCGCTTAATTGCGAGATTCCGGAATTTTCAAAATTTGACCGTAAAAATTATTTTTACCCGGATTCACCGAAAGGATTTCAGATTTCGCAGTACGATAAGCCTATTTCTAAAAACGGATATGTTGATATTGTTGTTGGAGGGGAAAAGCGCCGTGTTCGCGTGAACCGGTTGCATTTGGAAGATGATGCGGGAAAATTGGTGCATGAAGGGAGTGCAACTCTTTGCGATTATAATAGAAGCGGCACGCCGTTGATGGAAATTGTGTCCGAACCCGATTTATATTCGGTTGAAGAGGCTTCGGCATATGCGCAGGAAATCCGCAGAATTTTGCGTTACGTCGGATCGTCCGATTGCGACATGGAGAAGGGGATGATGCGTTTTGATATAAATGTTTCTTTAAGAAAAAAGGGCGATAAAAAATTGGGAGTGAAAGCGGAAGTGAAAAATTTGAATTCTTTCAGTGCGCTTGAGAAAACGCTTGAATATGAGATAAAACGCCAAACGTCCGCGCTTGAAAAAGGTGAAAAAATTGTACAGGAAACTAGAGGATGGGATGACAATAAAGGGATTACGGTGTCACAGCGAAGCAAGGAAGAAGCGCATGATTATAGATATTTTCCGGAGCCGGATTTACCGCCGGTTAAAGTTAAGAAAGAAGAAGTGGAAATTTTGCGTGGTAATTTGCCCGAGCTTCCGATTGCCCGCCGTTTTAGATTTGTTGAGCAATTTAAAATTTCAGAGGAAGATAGTCGTATTTTAACTGAAGAAAAGGAAATGGCGGACTTTTTTGAGGAAGTTGTAAAAGCGTGCTCCGATCCCAAAAAAGCGGTTTCTTTTATAAATACTATTCTTTTGAAGCATTTGAATAATGACGGAATGTCGCTTGCGCAATGCCGCATAAAGGTCGGTCAACTTGGCGCGCTTATAAAATTGATAAATGAAGGAGTGGTTTCAAATAATATGGCGAAAACGGAAGTTTTTGATGAAATGTATAAAACCGGAAAAGATCCGCAGAAAATTATTGAAGAAAAAGGATTAAAAGTTGTAAGCGACACCGGAGAAATTGAAAAGGTTTGTAAAAAAATTATTGAGGAAAATGCCGGACCGGTTGAGGATTTTATAAAGGGAAAAGATCAAGCGCTTGGATTTTTAGTCGGGCAAGTTATGAAAGAAACGCGAGGGAAAGCCAATCCCGCAATCGTTAATGAAATTTTGCGAAAACTTTTAGCGTAGTGTATTATTAATCTATGTTCGGAGACACCCAAACAACTTTCTACATCGTGCTGACAATCGCAATCGCTCTTCTCACGGTTTTTTTATGTGTGACTTTGATCTATTTGATTTTGATTTTGCGCGATACGAGCAAAATGCTGGAAAAAGTGCGTGAAACGGTTGACAAGGTGAATATGTTTATTTTGAAGCCGGTAAGTCTTGCGTCAACGATCGTGGATCATATTCGACCGTTTATTGAGTCTGCGCTTGAGAAGCGTAGTGAGCACGGAAAAAGAAAAAAATAAACGGCGTAACCAATAAAGGTAGCATTATTGCCGAAGCAAGAAGCGCTGTTTGAATGTTGTATAAATCTGTAATTTGTCCAAGAATAGGCGAAAATGCGACAAACATAAGACGCGGCATTAGATTCATTATGGATAAAACTGTTGCGCGCCTGTCTGACGTAACTATTTTTTGTATAAAATCATTGCAGACCGGCATAAAAAATCCCCACATTGCGTTTGCTGAAAATATAAAAATTATTCCCCACATGGAGTTTACGTTAGCCATAATTAACCAAGATATGACTGCAATTAGCGGCACTGCGATAAGCGAAAATTTCGGTGTTAATAATTTTTCTATTTCAGCGGCGAATTTTGAACCCAAACCCGATATAAGACCCATTCCGGCAACAATTATTCCAAAATAAAAAATGGGGAGTTGCACGAAGTCCATATATGCTTGATACATCCAGAAACCTAATAGAAAGAAAGCGCGAGGGAAAGCGGCAAAAATAATAAACCAACGCAGTCTTAAATTGCCGAACGATTCTTTTAGGATTTTTACGAAATGATTCCAATGTTCGTGATGGATTTTATGGCGGACTGGTTCGCGCAGGGTGAATATTAATATCATTCCTATAAAAGGCGGGATTACGGATAAATAAAATGGCAGTCTTAAAAAGATCGTAGCCAAGGCACTGCCCGTTACAGTGCCGATTATGCCTCCCAATCGTTGGTATAAAAAAGCATTTCCTTGGACTTTTTTATATTTGTGTTCGTCGTGTGTTTCCAAGAGAGTGTCATAAAAAAAGGCTTCAACAGCGCCTGACGCGAAACTTGTGCTGACCGCTATCAATATCTCTCCCAATAAAAATCCCGTAAATGTAGTGGACAAACAAAATATGCTTATGCCTATAAAACCGAATAAACCGGAAATAATTAGAGATGTTTTTCTTTCATATATATCGGCAAAATAGCCTGTTGGGATTTCCAATATAACGATAGTTAAAGCGAAAGCGGCTTCGAGCAGGAAAATTTCTGTCATTGTGAATTCCAGCGTTTTAAAAAACGGCACCAGTATCGCTATGAAGAAATGCGTTTCAAATAACGCTCCTATTAAATACAGTTT
>JBBUCQ010000101.1:0-1404 GCA_038057715.1 Patescibacteria group bacterium
AAGTTTTAATTGAAGTTCAATCACGGGTTAATTATAACATTCTAGTATTTTTTCATATAAAACGCTTTCTTCCATGTGTCGAATTTTTCAATCGCGTACCTTAACATTGTACGCGGCATTTGTTTAAAATGTTTGCGCAAAAATTTTTCTTCGGCCTTTTGGTCAATTTTTCCGATTTCACGCAACATCCAGCCCACAGCTTTGTGTATTAGGTCGTGTTTGTCGTGCATTAGAATTTTGGCGACATTAAACGCATCCGCGAATTGCTTAGCGCGAATAAAAGCGAAAGTTGAAAGTATCGCAATGCGGCGTTCCCATAAATTTTTGGATTTCACCAATTTATATAGGATTTTTCGTTGCGCAGGATTTTGCAACAAAAAATCTCCGGCGATTTTCGGCGCGCTCAAATCAACCAAATCCCAATTATTAACATGGCGCAAATTTTTTAAATACACGTCAAAAATTTTCTTTTTAATATCCTCGCCGCCCCTTTGATATTGATAAATAAGAATAAAAAGCGCTGTCAGACGGCATTCATGGATCGGGGATTTTAATAATTTTAAAACTTCGTTAAGCGGCAGATCAGGAAATTGTTTAGCGATTTTTCTCTGTTCCGGCACAACAATACCTAAAAAGATATCGCCTTCGCCGTATTCGCCTTTGCCGGTTTTAAAAAAGCGCGAAAGAATTTTTGCTTTAGACGGATTTTGAATTGCGGCTAGCGCTGATTTTACATTTGCGGCATGCATTCAAATAAAAGGTTTTTATCTGGGTTGATAAAATATTCTATAATTTAGAAATTTTATCCAAGAAGTCTTCTTTAGATATTCCCAGAAGGCGAATGTTGTTCAGTATGATAAATGCAGGTAGCTCTTTATCGCGTGGGATCACAATTGGACGATTCATCCCTTCTTTCCAGTAAATCCTATGATCGCCTTTTTCCCTTTTGAAAGAACATCCCTCTTTCAACAAAAACCTTTCAAACTTTTTCCAATGTATAGACCCTAAACGCCACATATGTTTTTAAGCTGCTACCGGCACGGAGACATTAAAGGATTTTCGAGAAACAACCTGTGGTGGGTTCCATTTTTTTTCTACTTTCCGCCAACCCAAATCCGTTAAAACATCTTCTACCGTTCCATTCTCTACTAATTCTTGAAAAAAAATATCAACAATTTCCCGAAAGCGTTTCTGAGCTTCACTCAAATTTTTCCCCGAAGTAGATAAATCCAAAGCAGGTGAATAAGCTACAAATTTTTTACCTTGCTTAATAAAATCGACGCGAAGATTCTTTATTTGGAATGGCATCATAAGTTGAATTTAAGTTTAAATCTTAATAATCTTAATTGCAAACCCGTCCGTATTATAGCATAAATTGCATAAATGACAATAATTTGGCAGGGG
>JBBUCQ010000102.1:0-4369 GCA_038057715.1 Patescibacteria group bacterium
TCGGGCAGAAATTCAACGAACAAACCCAGCAGATGAATTTCAGGCTGAAAGAAAACCAAGAAATACTGCAGAAATCAAATAAACACATTGGCGAGCGGCTTGATACTGCCGCGAAAGTCGTTTCCGGAGTGACCGAAAAACTCGGAAAAATGGAAGAAGCGAGCAAGCGGATTTATGACATAGGAAAAGACATTGCCGGTTTACAGGATATTTTAAAAGCTCCGAAACTTCGCGGCGGACTCGGCGAATTTTTTCTGCAGGATTTACTTGCGCAATACTTCCCGCAAGACTCATTTTCAATGCCGTATACTTTCAGAAACGGTGAAAAAGTTGATGCGGCGCTCCATCTCGCCGACAACAGAATTGTGCCCATAGATTCAAAATTCCCGCTTGAAAATTTCAGAAAAATGATTGAGGCGAAAGACGAAAAGGACAAGAAGGCTCACCAAAAATCCTTTATCAGCGACGTTAAAAAGCGCATTGATGAAATTGCCAAATACATTTTGCCCGATGAAGGAACAATGGATTTCGCACTGCTTTATATTCCGGCTGAAAATGTTTATTACGAAATTATAGTAAAAGATGACGAACAAGAAGGGCTCCTTTCGTATGCTTTTAAAAAACGCGTAATTCCCGTTTCGCCTAATAATTTCTTCATTTATCTGCAGACAATTTTGCTCGGACTTCGCGGACTTCAAATTGGAGAAAGCGCAAAAGAAATTCAGCAAGCGCTCGTACGCTTAAAAGGCGATTTCGGGAGATTTGGCGAGGATTTCGCGGTTCTGGGTAGTCACATCACAAATGCCGGGCATAAATACGAAGAATCCCAGCGCAGACTGGAAAAAGTCGGGCAGAAACTGGAAAACATAGAGCTAATCGGAGAAAAATCGGAGAAAAAATTATTACAGCGCGCAGATTAACAGATCGGAATTTGACACAAGGGGGAGTGTGTGGTACAATTTTAGCGTAATGAAAATATCCTTTAAACAAAAACAAATATGAAAAACCTTTATTGTTCCCATTATTTTTTAAACAACACAGAACCAAACAGGCTGATTTTTAAGGAACAACCTACTGAAGGGCAAAATTCACCACCAGCCCAAAAAGAATTAAAGGATTTAAACGAGCAAGTTAAAGAAGGTAATCCGCTTGCATTAGAACGCGTACTTGCCCTTGAAGATTTCCGCAAAGGGATTTTGAAAGGAGATGAGAGCTATTGGGGAACAACTGACGTGAGTACACACTTTGAAGGAGATGATTGGGCTAAAACAGAAAGGGCTTCCAATAAAGTTTTTCAATATTTGTATGGAAAACTTGATGAATTTTTCAAAAAGAATACTTCTGTGGAATGGCCAACAAATAGACAGAAAGAATGGATGGATAGAGTTGTAGATAGAATGTTAATTTTAACAAGAGGGGGTGGCGCAAAAATATTAGAGAAATTCGATTCAATCGATCATATAGATGAAAATTTCCCTTCTTCCATAATAGATGGTTACTATTCCAATAGATGGACTCCAGGTGTTGGGACATTCCCATCATGGTTTCTTAAAAATTATCCAAATGAATATCAAAAAACCTTTAAATAATATTTTTAAACAAAAACAAATATGAAAATTTTTTATTATTCCCATTATTTTTTAAACAACACAAAACCAAACAGGCTGATTTTTAAGGAACAACCTACTGAAGGGCAAAATTCACCACCAGCCCAAAAAGAATTAAAGGATTTAAACGAGCAAGTTAAAGAAGGTAATCCGCTTGCATTAGAACGCGTACTTGTCATGGAGAGTTTTCGTAAAAGAGTTTTGGATATGGGTGCATTAGATACGTCTTTTGAAGGAGATGATTTTACAAAAATTGAAAAAGCCAAAAATCCGGTTTTCCAATATCTATATGAAAAATTAGATGGATTTTTTAAAAATCAAACCTCTACGGAATGGCCTGTAAATAGACAAAGGGAATGGATGAATACTGTTGCCGATTACTTCGTTGATTTTATTAAAAACTCACGCTTTGACTCAAATATATTTTCAAAGGAAGGTATAGATAAAAATATTCCTCTTTATATAACAGAAGGTCACGAGAATAGCGGTCGCATTACTACTTGGGTGCCAACAAGTATTGGGTCATTTCCAGTCTGGTTCTCTAAAAGATATCCACGTGAATATCAGAAATTTTTCGGGAAAGCGGATTAAAGAAGTTGGTTAACAAAAAACCGACTATTACCGATGTTTCCCATCTTCTGCAGGCTCTTTTGTAAAAATTCAAAAATTGAATTTCAGATTAACAGGTGGGAATTTGACACGAGGGGGGGGTTATGGTACAATTTCAGTGTAATAAAAGTATCCTTTAAATAAAAATAAATATGAAAAACTTAAATTGTTTTGTAAGTAAATTTTCTCTGATTCCTTCGCTATTAGTTTTTCAGAACCAGCCTAAAAATACATCCGAAGGATTAGGGGAAGAAGGGCCGAAGGGAGCAAAAACTAACGAATCCAATACACCAGAGAAAGGAGACAAAATTGTGGACAAGGCAGATGAAGCTTTAAATAAAGTACAAGATGCGAATAAAGATAGTTATGAACAACGAAAACAGGCAACAGCTGATAGACTCGTTGCTAAGTATAAGAATTTCGTAGACAAAAATGGTTTGCCTATAGTTGAAGATGCTTCTAAATCTGAATTGAGAGCACCTGTTGGAGCTAAACAAGGCGATATATTTGTAAGGGAGCCTGGAGTTAGAGGCGAACCACATACTTATACAATGCTAGAGAATGGAAACTTTAGATGTATAAATTATCCGGGGGACGCAAATTCTAATATGACTCCTGATCAGTTCGAAGCTCATATCCTAAATATTAAACAGCAATGGGATAAGAGACGAGAACCGAAATTAAAATAAAGTAAAAAATCAGCAATTTGCCTTTCAGGTCGCTTTCAGATAGACTAAAGACCGTCTTTTTGTTTTTATTATGCCTACTAAATCAGCAAAAAAGGATACGGCGAAGCTCTACGATGAGGTAATGGAAAAAGAGCTTGATAAGGAGATTATCAAATCCCAGCGGAAAATGACCGCGGGGAAAGATGCCAAACCCGCTTCAAGCAAGCCCAAAAAGCCGGAGCAGACAAAAGTTCCGGAAAAAATCACAGTAAAAATCGAGCCCGGAGACGAAGTTGAAATTCCCGAAGCAATCACGGTTAAAGAATTTGCCGAGAAAACCGGATTAAGTCCGGTAAAAGTTATTGGTGAACTTATGAAAAACGGAATACTGGCAAACATCAACCAAACCATTGATTTTGAAACCGCTTCAATTATCGCAGACGATTTTAAAATTAAATTAAAACGAAGACGATCCGCCGCGGCTATTGAGGACATTTCAATGGGAAATTTGGAAACGCTTATAAAAGAAGCCGACGAAAAAGACCTTGTCCATCGTTCTCCGATTGTGACCGTTATGGGACACGTTGACCACGGAAAAACCAAACTGCTTGATGCTATCCGCGAAACGGACGTTGTATCCGGCGAAGCGGGAGGAATAACCCAGCATATTGGCGCTTATCAGGTTGAAAAAAACGGACGCAAAATTACATTTATAGACACTCCGGGACATGAAGCTTTTGCTTCAATGCGCGCGAGAGGATCAAAAATTACGGACATTGTAATCTTGGTTGTCGCCGCTGATGAAGGAGTTAAACCGCAGACGGTTGAAGCTCTTAATCATGCTAAAGAAGCGGAAGTTCCGATTATTGTCGCAATAAATAAAATTGATAAAGAAAATATAAATATTGACCGCGTTAAAGCACAGCTTGCCGAACTCGGACTTCAACCGGAAGATTGGGGCGGGAAAACAATTATGGCGCCTGTATCGGCAATGACAGGAGAAGGAATCCCGATGCTTTTGGAAATGATTCTGCTTGTTGCCGATATGGAAAATTTAAAAGCAAATCCGAATAGACCCGCTGTTTGCACTGTTCTTGAAGCCCATCTTGATAAAAGCCTCGGTCCGGTTGCGACAATTTTGATAAATACGGGAACCTTGCGCATTTCCGATGCGCTTGTAGTCGGCGACATTTGCGGCAGAGTAAAAATAATGAAAAACTATGCAGGTGTTTCCATAAAAGAAGCTTTTCCTTCCATGCCGGTTAGAATTGCGGGATTGGAAGGCGCTCCCCACACCGGCGATATCGTACAAGTTGTCGGAAGCATGGAAGAAGCTCGCAGAAAAGCCGATGAAGTAAAAACAATGCGCGATCTTATGTCTGCAAAATCTTCAATCGGAAATATTGAAAAAATAATGTCGGCAATTCAATCGGGCAAACTAAAAACACTGAAAATTGTGGTAAAAGCCGATACGTTCGGTTCGCT
>JBBUCQ010000102.1:4469-14841 GCA_038057715.1 Patescibacteria group bacterium
TTGTCCATTCAATCAACGAAGGCAATGAATGCGGTATGAAATTTGACGGAGAATTTAAATTGGAACCCGGAGATATTTTGGAATCTTGGAAGGAAGAACGAAAAGCCCGTATCGTTATTTAGAAGAATCCTTAATTATGAAACGGAAAATACTTATAACCGGAGGCGCGGGATTTATAGGCTCTAATTTTGTGAGAACATTCTCCGAAAGCCATCCGGATGATGAAATTGTTGTTTTGGATTGTCTTACTTATGCGGGGAATAAAGAAAATATTGCCGACTTAATAAATTCAGGGAGGATAAAATTTGTAAAAGGCGATATTGCCGATAAAGGCTTAGTTTCAGACCTTTTTAAGAAAGAGCGTTTCACTCTGGTGGTGAATTTTGCCGCTGAAACTCATGTTGATAGGAGCATTGTTGACCCCGATATTTTTATAATGACCAATATTGTCGGGACCCAAAATCTTCTTAATGCATGCAAGAAATTTCCGGTGCAAAAGTTCCTTCAAATTTCAACCGACGAAGTTTATGGGGATCTTGGCGATAATTCCTCGGATTTTTTCACCGAAGAAACGCCGCTTAATCCCTCTTCTCCGTATTCCGCGTCAAAAGCCGCCTCCGATTTGCTGGCTCTTTCGTATTATAAAACTTACAAAATACCCGTAATGATAAGCAGATGTTCAAATAATTACGGTCCCCACCAATTCCCGGAAAAGTTAATCCCCTATTTTTTCCAGCTAGCGAGCCAAAATAAGCCTTTGCCTATTTATGGAAATGGACGAAATATTCGCGATTGGCTTTTTGTTTTGGATCACTGCGAAGCGGTCGATTTAATTTTGCAACGCGGAAAACCGGGTGAAATATATAACATCGGAGGCAATAACGAAAAAAACAATATTGAAATTGCAAAAATGATTTTAAGATTTTTGGGCAAACCGGAATCTTTGATAACTTTTGTTAAAGACCGGCTCGCGCACGATAAAAGATATGCGATTGATGCCGGAAAAATTAAGCGCGAACTCGGCTGGAAGCCCAAAACATCGTTTGAAGAGGGCATTAAATTGACTTTGCAGTGGTATGCGAAAAAACACGAAATTGATGAAACACGCCACCATTTATCCCTAAAAAAACCGAAAAGCGGAAGAATAGCGGTGCAAAAAAACTGAATTGATTCTTTTATCACGAGTAGAGGCAGGGGGATGTATGTATTTTGAGACCATTTTTGGTCTACTGGGACGCGGGATCATGTTTCGCGAAGCGAAATGCCGAGACTACTGTCGAGGCAATCCCGCGTCCGTGGCGAGGGCGTACATGTAGCCCGAGCCACAATGTAGGCCATGGGCGCAAAATACATACATCCCCCTGCCTTAATAACAAAAATATGCTAAAGTATCTCCCGTATGCGTTATTCTTTGCTTTTCGGAAAAACTCGTATGCAGGCTCCCGCCGATGCCGACAGCGTAAACGCCCGCTACCTTATCCAAGGCGGTTTTATTGAACGCGAAGCGGCGGGAATTTACAATTATCTTCCTCTTGGCTGGCGTGTGCTTAAAAAAATCAATCAAATTATCCGTGAGGAAATGGATGCCGTGGGCGGACAGGAAATTTTCATGCCGATTCTCCATCCGAAAGAAAATTGGATTCAAACCGGTCGCGATGAAACGATGGATTCCATTTTATATAGGACAAAAGGCGCCGGCGACCACGATTTTATTCTAGGTCCCAGCCATGAAGAAATTGTCACTCCACTCGTCAAAAAATTCGTAAAATCTTACAAAGATTTCCCGCTTGCCGTATATCAAATTCAAGCGAAATTCAGGAACGAACCGCGTGCAAAAGCCGGAATTCTGCGCGGACGCGAATTTGGGATGAAGGATATGTACTCTTTCCATACTTCCGAACAGGACTTGGAACAATATTACGAAAAAGTGAAAATTGCGTATTTGCGCGTTTACAAACGGCTCGAACTTAAAACTTATGTCGTTGAAGCTTCCGGCGGCGCTTTTTCGGACAAATTTTCCCATGAATTTTCAATCCAAACTCCTGCCGGAGAAGATACGATTTTGGTTTGCGGATCTTGCGATTATGCGCAGAATCTTGAAATTGCCGAGGCAAATATGGAAAGCCCCGAAGGCTCGCAAAAAGAAACAGAAGCTCCGTTAAAAGAAATGGATGCTCCACGCGGTCCTTCCATTGCAGAAGGCGTTAAATTGCACAAAGTTCCGGCATGGAAAATTTTAAAGACTGTTGTTTTTAAAATAAAAAACGGTTTTCTTGGGGTTTGCATACGCGGGGATTTGGAAATAAATACAGCCAAACTTTCCAAGTTTTTGGGAGAGGAAGTTCATACTGCGTCGCCCGACGAATTAAAAATAGCTAAACTGGCAGTTGGCTTTATTTCGCCGGTAAATAATCAAAACATATCTTTCATAGCGGACCACAGCATAAAACAGATTAAAAATTTCTGTACGGGTGCAAACAAACCGAATAAAGATTATATAAATGCAAATTTAGGACGCGACTTCACCATAAAAACTTTCGCGCACTTCGCCGATGTGCCGCTCCAATGCCCCAAATGCGGAAAACCTGTTACGGAAGAAAAAGCGGTTGAAGCCGGTAACATATTTAAACTCGGCACAAAATATAGCGAGGCGTTCAATTTAACTTATACTGATGAACAGGGCAAAGAAAACCTTATTACTATGGGATGTTACGGAATCGGCACAACACGGCTTATGGGGACAATAGTGGAAGCGTCTTATGATGAAAAAGGCATTATTTGGCCGGATTCCGTTGCTCCGTACCAAATGCATTTGTTGCATTTGGGCAAAGAAAAAGAATCAAAAGATGCCGCGGAAAAATTGTATAAAGAACTTTGCGATAAAGGTATTGAAGTTTTATATGACGATCGTGAAGAATCAGCAGGGAAAAAACTTAATGATGCGGACTTGATAGGAATTCCTTTGCGCGTTCTAATAAGCAAAAAAACGCTTGAGAAAGGGAGCGCCGAAGTAAAACGCCGCAACGAAAAAGAAGCAAAATTAGTGCCGCTGGAAAAAATATCAGGCATTTTAGTATGAGAATACTACTGTTGGGAAAATCAGGATTATTAGGTCAAGCTCTGGAAAAAACATTGAGTGGTCTTTATGAAATTTCCGCACCCAATCATAAAGAATGCGATGTCACCGATTCAAAAATGCTGGAAAAACGGGTTGCAGAAGCCAAACCAGATATTATTATAAATGGAACCGGCTACACCGCCGTTGACGGTTCGGAAACACATAAAGAAGAAGCATTTAAATTAAATTCGTCTGCCGTTAAAAATCTTGCACTGATTTCAAAAAGCAAAAATATTCCACTCATGCATTTCAGCACGGATTATGTTTTTGATGGAGAAAAATCCGAGGGTTACTCTGAGACCGATTCCCCTTCCCCCGTTTCCGTTTACGGCACTTCAAAAGCCGAAGGCGAAAAAGAACTGATGAAAAACACCGATAAATTTTGGCTTATACGCACCGCGTGGCTTTATGGCCCTGGCGGCAAAAATTTCGTTGATACCATAATCAATTTAGCCGGAAAAAATGAAGGTCAGCCGTTAAAAATTGTAAATGATCAAATTGGAAATCCCACATTAAGTTCCGATCTCGCGCAAGCGGTTTTGGGTTTACTTAAGGGTAAATCTTATGGTATTTATCATATGGTAAATGGGGGTACTTGCAGTTGGTATGAATTCGCGCAGGAAATCTTTAAAATCCTGGGAATACCGCAAAAAATCGTCCCGATTACTTCCGAAGAACTGAATCGCCCTGCAAAACGCCCAAAATATTCAATTCTAAAAAGTTCACGCTTACCTGCATTGAGACATTGGAAAGAAGCCCTGGCAGAATATCTAAAAGAAAAAACTTTAATATTATGAAAGGAATAATTCTAGCGGGAGGGAATGGCAGGCGCCTTTCCCCCATTACGGACGTTACAAATAAGCATCTTCTGCCCGTATACGACAAGCCGATGATATTCTTTCCGCTTAATACACTTTTACAAACAGGCATAAAAGATATTTTAATAGTAACCGGAAAAGAATACGCCGGCGGTTTTTTAAAAATTCTCGGTTCAGGGAGAAAATTCGGCTGTAGATTTACTTTTGAAGTTCAGGAAGAAGCGGGTGGAATCGCGCATGCGCTCTTACTCGCGGAAGAATTTGTTGATGGCGGCGATTGCGCCGTAATTTTGGGAGATAATATTTATGAAGATAATCTTGCCGCTGAAGTTAATCATTTCAATTCCGGCGCGCATGTATTTTTAAAAGAATTACAGGACGCAAAACGTTTCGGTGTTGCTGAAATAAAAGGAAATAAAATAATAAGCATTGAAGAAAAACCTTTAGAGCCGAAATCTAATCTTGCAGTTACCGGTTTTTATATTTATGACAGTGAAGTTTTTAAAATAATAAAAACTCTAAAACCATCCGGTAGAGGAGAATTGGAAATTACGGACGTTAATAATTATTATGTTGGAAAAGGCAAAATGTCCTACAGCGTTTTAAACGGAAACTGGACGGATGCCGGAACTTTTGAAAGCCTTTATCGCGCCAACACAATCGCCCGCGAAATTTCCATTGCCCAAAACAGAAATCACCGCGATCTTAATGTCATTGAGAGTCCCGCTAAGAGGGACGAAGCAATCCCGTCCGTTAATAAATAATATGTCCTCCATTCTTGTCTCCGGCTCTCTCGCCTACGATTATCTCCTCACTTTTCCCGGAGCGTTTCAAGACGAACTTATTGACCATAATGCCGGCAGTTTAAGCGTTTCTTTTTATATCACCGATAAATCGGTTTTTTTCGGCGGATGCGCGGGTAATATTGCTTATAACGGAAAACTTTTAAAAGAAAATTTTATTTTACTTGGAATTGCGGGCAGAGATTTTGGGGGCTATGAAAAATGGCTTAATAATCATAAAATAGACACTTCAAACGTAATAATAGAGAAAAACGATTATACTTCTTCGGCAAATGTGGCGACGGATAAAAAGGGTCAGCAAATAACTTTTTTCCATGGAGGAGCGGCGCAAAAATCCAATCTCCATAAAAAAGAGATTAAAGCGGCTATAACTCGCAATGCAAAAAAAATAAAACTCGCGATTATTTCGCCGAATGACAGAAATTTCATTTTGGCTTCAATAGAAGGATGCGCAGAAAACAAAATTCCTTTTATTTTTGATCCGGGACAGGCCATGCCGCTTTTTAAAGCGGCAGAACTGATAGAAATTATTAAAAAATCATCGGGTTTAATGTTAAATGAATACGAATTGGCGCTCTTAAAAAAGCACACAAAATTCTCGCAAACGGAAATATTTCGCTTAGCGCGCCTCACCATCGTTACGCTCGGCGAAAAAGGATCGGAAATCAACTTCAAAGGCAAAACAATAAAAATCCCCACGCGAAAACCCAAAAAGATCGTTGATCCGACGGGCTGTGGAGACGCTTTCCGAGCCGGTTTTTTGGCAACCATAAAAGATTCTTTCCCAAATCTCACACCCGAAATTTTACAAAAAGCAGGCCAGAGAGGAACAAATCTCGCTCTAGCCTGCCTTCAATCAATCGGAACCCAAAATCACTCACTTTAATTATTAAGGTTGTTCATCAACCTGTCCATCGCAATCGTCATCTGCGCCGTTTAAAGGAATTTCGGACTTAATTTTTGCCGAACATTCTGCTACTAATCCATTTACATTGCATTGCATAACTCCCTGATCTCCACAGTTATTTTTGCAAGAATCTCCAGCTCCGTAACCTTCGTCTATTGTACCGTCGCAGTCATTATCTTTTCCATCGCATGCTTCTCCTTTTTCACCCGGCATTACAGCTGTTTTACATTCTGTCGCAGATTTACCATCGCAAGCTACTTTTCCTTCTCCACATACTCCCGGATTCACGCATTTATCTCCAGGCTGACCGAGAACTCCTATCTCTTCGTCGGTTTTCCCATCGCAATCATTGTCAAGACCATCGCATTTTTCTTCACCAACTTGACTGCTTGAACCCTCCGGTCCGGTTGAACAAATAAGATGTTTTGAAGCAGGATCATCAGGATCACATTCCTTTACTCCCGGAGTTTTTGCACATTCGCCTTTTCCAAAACATTCATTTCCAACATTAAAACCATTATCAACTTGTCCGTTGCAATCATCATCAACCCCATTGCAAAGTTCAGGCGCAGAACCTACATATTTGCCTCCGCATTCGCTCCATTTATTGTCCGCTTCGCATACTTGAGTACCAGTTTTACATATACCAATTTCAAAATCTCCACCGCATGATTGAGTTTCGCCGGCAACACAAGGAAATCCCTCATCTACTGTGCCATCGCAATCATCATCAATCTTATTAGCTTTTTCCGGAGAAGCATTGCCTTCATTTGAACATTTTGTAGACTGATCCGTTGCGCAAACAGTATATCCTTCACCTTCACAAGCCCCTACTCCTGCTGGACAAGGCAATCCAACTGCACCTTCTCCTGCCCACTCTCCTTCGTCGGTTTTTCCATCACAATCATTGTCTAGTCCATCGCAAACTTCTTCAGTCCCAACATACTGACTTCCTCCTTCCATTGTTGAACATTGCAATTCCCCTTTTTTACATTCCAATACTCCGGCGTCACATACTCCTTGTCCCGGACAAGCTTTACCGGTTGTTCCATCGGTTAAATCATCAACAACTCCATTACAATCATCGTCTAATCCATTACAAACTTCTTTTCCGGATTGGTCGTCTTTTCCTCCCGGCATTGTTGAACACATTGTTTTATTCGGGTCAGTCGGAGAGCATTGTAATTCTCCATCTCCGCATACACCTTTGCCCGTGCAATCTCCGCCGACATTAAATCCATCATCGGCAGTACCGTCACAATCGTCGTCTGCTCCATCACAAACTTCCGCAGTCCCTAATTCTTCACCCTTACATTCACTCCATTCTCCGCCAACGCAAGTCTGTTGTCCCGGTTCGCAAACCACCGGCTGGCTTTGGCATGATTTTGGTTTATCTCCATCATCACAATCAAATCCTTCATTGCTTGCGCCGTCGCAATCTTCGTCTAAACCTTGCGCGTCCGGAAGTTCGGTTCCCGGCGTTTTCCCATTATCGCATTCCACGGCAAACTTGCTCGCGCATTTCAATACTCCAGGTCCTTCACATTGTCCTACTCCAGTAGCGCACGCTTCGTCCGGATTCCCAAATTCTCCCGATTTACCGCCTTTAAGTGAAAAAGGTCCTTCGTCAACTTTGCCATCACAATCATTATCCAATCCATCTCCGCAAACTTCTTGTGTCGCAGAATATTCAGAAGTACAAACAACTCCGCCGTTTGCATCACATTCAAATTTACCGTTTACGTCAGCGCAAACTCCCATTTTGCCTTTGCAATCCGCTCCGGCAGTACCACCAGGAAGATTGTCGGTTTTCCCATCGCAATTATTATCAACTCCATCGCATGTTTCAGCAACTCCGGGTACTTCGCCTTGGCATGCGTTCCATTTTCCATCAACGCACGTCTGATCCCCTTTTTCGCAAACATTCGCTTGAGTCTGGCAATCTTTAGGCTTATCTCCGTCATCACAGTCGCATCCGAGATTGGAAACACCATCGCAATCTTCGTCTTTTCCAGCCTCATCGCACGCATCTATCGGTGCCGCTTTATCAAAAGCACTGCATTGTACGGCTTTTACAGGAACACCATCTTCAGCCTTAACGCATTTATATAATCCATCCTTACATTCTCCAACACCTTTACAAGCAGTCCCGACTACGGCAACTTCTCCGTCCTGTCCTCCAAGAACTGAAAATGCCTTGTTATCAACTTTTCCATCGCAATCATCATCTTCTCCATTGCATAATTCTTCATCAATTGACGCATCTTTGCTTCCTCCCGGCGCAGTATCGCAAATCGTTGCTTGCGTCCCTAAACATTCTTTATGTCCTTCATTTTTTCCGCAAACACCTTTCGCTGTACACGGCTCGCCTACTCCAAAATCTTCATCAGCTTCACCATCGCAATTATCATCCGATTTATTACAACTTTCAGCGACCGGTTTTGTATCGCCAACACATCCTCCCCAAGCTCCATTTTCATCGCAAGCCACAGTTCCTAATTGTTTTCCGCATTCTCCTTTTGTTTCTCCGCAAGCTTGCGTAGTATTCGGCACACATTCATTAGTACAATTCGGTCCATCATCTTCAATTCCATTACAATCTTCATCAGTATCGTTCGCGCAAATTTCCGGAGTTCCATTATTCGGCGCTTTTGTCTCCACCCATCCGCTTGATTCGGATCCGGTTAATTGACAAGTTTCTTCTCCATTAGCACATGACCCGGCAACAGATTTTGTAGCTCCAACTTTACATGCGCATCCGGTATCAGCATCTTCAGCATTTCCATCGCCATTTTTATCCTCTCCGTCGCACGGCGCGTCCAAAGCGTCCGGATTAACACTGGCATCATTATCGTTGGAATCTCCGCAAGCCGCGGGATAACTGTCTCCGTCATTGTCAACTTGTTCTGGATTAAAACAATTAGGATCATTATCGGCAATATCGCCTACACCATCATAATCATCGTCTTTTTGGGATGGATTGTAATTTTTTGGAGCATTATCAATAACATCTCCTATACCATCTCCGTCTTGGTCTTCCTGTAATGGATTAGCTTTAGTCGGAGCATTATCGCACATGTCTCCAACGCCATCTCCATCAGTATCATAAGATCCTCCGTTTGGGTCCGGCTTATCAGGGGTTTCAGGGCATAGATCTTTGCTGTTCGGAATCTTATCTTTATCATCATCTTCTTCAGGCGGCGTAGTATCCGGCGAAACATAAGTAACTTCAGGCTCTTCTTGGGGCGTATCGGCTCCTCCCTGTGCAGTATCCGGTTTCGCAGGCGCAGGAGTATCAGATCCTTGGGCAGTATCGGGCTGAACATAAACAACTTGAGCATCCGGTCCCCCTTCCGGTTCTGTAATCGCTTTTGAACAAGCCGCATTGATTCCGGCGATTCCAAGAAGAGAAGCTATCCCTACTGCTCTACTTAGCCTGGATGATCTTGAGGATACTGATCCTTCATAAGACGGTGATTTTAAATCCGGTTTTGATGGTGACATATTATTAAAAGTTAGGAATTATAAATTTTAATTATTGAAAATCAATTTTAACTCCTCCCGTAACTCCGCCTCCTTCCTGTACAGGATGTTCACTTAAAGTATAAAATCCGCCTATTTTTCCTCGTACGTTTTCCCATCCGAATTCCAATCCTCCATCAAATGTTCCGATCGGATTAGTCGCATCGGGCGCTTTTCGGCCATCTTTTAATACAGGTTCTTGCTGTGTAATGGAAACTCCGGCGGCTACTCCAATATCAATAGCAACACACATCGCTCCGTCGTATACCACAGGATTCCATCCGAAACGCGCCGCCGCCGTATGAGTATCGGTATCTTTAAAATGTTCGCCTTCGTCTTCGCCAATATTTACATAACGATAAAGAGCTCCAAGCGTGAATCTTTTTACTTGATCGCGCGTAGAGCCGATTGGATCCCAACCGACTTTTGCTTCAAAACCCGGTCCCCAACCACCTTCAGCCGGATTAAATCCAACAGCCGCACCTTCCATGTTTACTCTGTGCTCTCCTTTTACAGAATCATCCGATGATTCTGTCGTCGGTGGCGCAACATATTCCACTCTCGGCGCTTCACCGTGCGGAATATTTCTACCTACCGCAACCGACGCAATTTTAAATACTAAATCCTGATGGTCTTCACCTTTATCTGCTACCTTATTAGTGGGGTTGTTATCCAGCACACATTTCACCGTACCCGTGACTTCATCTCCCGCTATTTGCGGAGCTGTTGTGTCAACTCCAAAACCATTCAGTTCTGAACGTACTGTACCTTTTAAGTCAGTATGTACCGTAGCCGGATATGAAGTCCCTTTATTTGTTTCAACAATCGGAATCCAATTGCCATGAGAATCCGGAGTCGGGCATCTGCCTTTAAAACTCATAGGCGCATTCGGCGATGCTTCAATTGTCAAATTTTTCCCGTCAACATCATAATATATAACGCCCTCGGAAGAAGGCGCTTCATTCGCCCATACCGCAAAATTTTCCGGTTTTTGCGTTGAGCGCAAAGTTATTTTATCTTCCGCTTGAACCGGAGACGGAACTGCCATTTCCAGTAATGTTGCAACGCCGGCTAAACCCGCCGTCGCAGAAATTTTTTCTAAAAATGTTTTTTCTCGGGGCGCGGTTTTTTCGTAACCTTTTAATTCTTTAGGTTCTCCGTCAGGAAAAGATTCCATGTCTTTAATTGTTTCTGTCATAAAAAA
>JBBUCQ010000102.1:14941-16243 GCA_038057715.1 Patescibacteria group bacterium
TGAATAGATAATAAAAATTTAAAAAAGGGAATTACAATACCACTCCACGACATTTTGTCAAAAATATAGTATTGACGTATATCCAGAAATATTGGAGTTTAACAAAACTGCTAAAAATACGCATTTTGAATATTAGCGAAGTAATTTTGCCAACAACTCTTCTGTTTCTTGAGCCTTTCCCCTTAAATCCATTGATATTTTTTCAAAAACAGCTTTATTGTTTCGCCCATTAGAATATATATTCTGAAATCTTTCCGCAAGATCGTCAATGTTAATTTTATTTATGTCTATTGGTTTTATATCCGGAAACATTTCCCAAAAATCGGAAACTTTTTCCATATAATTTAGAGGAATAAAAGGCGTGCCGGTTAGCGCCGACAAAATTCCGGCATGTAGACGCATTGAAACAACAACTTGTGCATTTGCCAAAGTCTGCATTAATTCATTTATATTTTCATAGAAATTCTCTATTTTTACTTTGTCTTTTTGACGAACTTGTTCAAAAATTTTATGCAAAATTTTACTGTCATTTCCCTCCCCTTTTTGGAAAGGAATTAATTTGACTGCTAAGCCATGTTTCTCAATAACCGTATCGCAGAGTTGAGCAAGTATTGTATACAGTTTTTCATCAATATTTTTAAAGGGTCTTGCGGAAATTACGATGTAATTATCATCATGAGCTTGTCTAAGGATGCGTTTATTAGTTTGGCATGGTTCTACAAGCTCACCATGACAAAGAGTTTTGAAATTCATGCTCGCGAAATCACACCCCAAATATGACTTAATCCCCATTTTCTCCATAATTCTTTGAGAATGTTGATCGCGCACCATTACAATTTTCGCAACTTTCAAAACTTTTTTAACAAACCACCTATTAAAAAAACTTATCTTCCCGACACTTATTCCCAAGCACAAAACCTTCTTCTTCAATAAATGGGCAACGTATCCATGCAAAGCCCAAAAAAGAGATACAAACGGACGTTCTTCATCGGTAAAAAGTCCTCCTCCGCCTAAAATAAAAATATCGCATGACTTTATAATCCTATACGGCTCTAAAAATAACCTTGGTTTAACTAAAGCTTTTAAAAAAGACCGGATCCCGACAGGTAAAAGCTTTCCGCGTCCCATAACGGAAATTTCGCTATCCGCCCAAATTTTACCTAAAACCGACTGAAGCCCGCGCAAAATAGCTTCGTCTCCCGTATTCCCCATGCCGTAATAACCGCAAATAACTATTTTCACGTTAAACAGCGTAAACGGTTTACGCTAAAGGGTAAAGAGTATTTATGCTTTTGGCTCCTT